>DATFUK010000205.1:0-2542 GCA_035260865.1 Candidatus Methylomirabilota bacterium
GAGCCGCGCCAAGGCGGTCATGCCGTTCGGCGCCTCGATCACCTGGCAGCCGTTCTCTCGGAGCAGGTCACCGAGCGAGCGGAGGATTTCGACGTTGTCCTCGACCACTAGAACCCGCTTGCCCTGGGGCACTCGCGAGCCGTCCTCGGCCTGCGGGTCGACCGGGAGCACCGACGGGATCGGCAGGTGGATGGTAAACGTGGTGCCCTGGCCCAGGACGCTGTCCACCGCGATCTCACCCCCGTGCCGGGCCATGATGCCCCACACGACCGCCAGCCCGAGGCCATTGCCCTGGGCACCCTTCGTCGTGAAGAATGGCTCGAACACCCGCCGCCGGGTCTCCTCGGACATGCCGCAGCCGCCATCGGCCGCTCGGATCACGACCCGGTCGCCGTCGGTCGTCGCCCCGAAGGTGAACGTCCCTCCCGCGGGCATGGCATCGAGGGCATTGTTCAGCAGATTGAGCAGGGCCTCGCGCAGCTCCTCGGCGGTCCCCGCCACCAGCGGGACCTTCCCTCCCTGGACCCGCACGTCGTAGGCGACGCCGCGGCTCTGCGCCTGGTCGCGCCAGCGGGGTCGGGCCAGCTCCACCACCTCCCGGAGCACTTGCTGGATGTCGACCCGGCCGAAGGGCCGCGTGCTGCGCGTGCGGGTGAACTCCTGGATGCGCCGCACGGTCTGCGCGCCGTCTTGCGCGGCCTGGCGGATCATGGTCAGGCTCTCCGCCACCGGCTTGGCCTGGCCCTGCGCGAGCAGCAGCTCGGTGCGCAGCATGACGATCGCCAGTAGGTTGTTGAAGTCGTGCGCCACCCCCGCGGCCATCTCGCCGAGGGCCCGCAGCCGCTCCACCTGCACGAGCTGGCCCTGGGACTTCTGCACACCTTCCAGGGCGCGCTCCAGCTCCGCGTAGAGGCGCGAGTTTTCGACCGCGATGCCGGCCTGCGCCGCGAACGTGCTGGCGACCGCCACGTCGTCGTCGGAGAACGCGGCGGCCTGGCTGGTCAGCGCGGTGAGCACGCCGACCAGCCGATCGCCGGCGCGTACCGGGACCGCGAGACCCGCCCGCATGCCGAGCTTCGCGGCGGTCTCGCGCGCCGCGGGATCGAGCCATCCGCGCGCACTCAGGTCCATGATGGCGAGCGGCTCGCCGGTGGCCGCGACCCGCCCGATGGGCCCCTGGCCCACCCCGACCTTCTCGGGGAGCAGCGCGTCCGTGCCCTGGCCGCGCATCTCCACGCGCACGAGGCGATCCTCCTCCACCAGGTGGAAGGCGACCGCATCGGACTGCAGGAGGCCGATATAGAGATCGGCGATGCGCCGCTGCACCGTCGCGGGAGGCCAGAGGCGCGTCACCCGCTGGCTCACGTCCACGAGCGCTTCCAGGCGGCCCTGCCGGCGGGTCAGCTCGCGGAAGAGGTTGCTGTTGGCCAGCGCGACCGCGGCCTGGGACGCGAGCGACGCGGCCAGGTTGCGGAAGGGCTCGGGGTAGGGAAGCGCCTCGTGCTCGATCGCCGCGGTCGTGGCGAAGGGGCGGCCGCTCTCTCGCTTGCAGTTGATGAGCGCGAGCACGCCGATCACGTTCCCGTCCGGCGTCTGCATCGGCAGGACCAGCAGCGACTTGGTGCGGTACCCGGCGAGGGTGTCCACCTCCGGGTTGAAGCGGTACGGGCGGTCCGCGGGGAGCGCGTAGGCGTCGGCCACGTTGAGGATCTCGCCGGTGAGGGCAACGTGGCCCGCCAGGCTCTCCGGGGTGAGCGGCAGCGCGACCGCGTTGAACTCGACCGGTACGCTGTCGTTCTGGGTCAGCTCGAACCGCAGCCGCCGCGTGCCGTCGCTCGCGCTCTCCACGAGATAGATCGAGCCCGCGTCGCTCCGGGTGATGTTTCGCGCCTTGGTCAGGATCAGCTCGAGCAGGAGCTTGGTGTCGCGCTCGCCCGAGAGCCGGACGCCGATGGCGTTCAGCTCCTCGAGCTGACGGGTGCTCTCCCTGGCCTCCTGCGTGACGCGGGCCTGGTCGCACGCCGCCCGCAGCACGCTGGCCAGCGTGGCGGGCCCGACCGGGAGGGTGAGGGTCACGACGCCGCGCGCGCCAGGCCCGGTGTCGGCGGATTCCGAGAGGACCACCACCGGCACCTGAGCCCGCCGCGCTGAATCCACCACGGCCGTCTCGAGGTCGTCGACCGGGCCGTCGAGGAGCAGCACGCCCGCCTCGTCGGCTGAGAAGGTGGCGGGCTGCCCGGGCTCGAGCAATCGCGGCTCGAGATCATCGGGCAGACCCGCCACCAGTCCCCCGCGGGAGAAGTCCGCGGGGTACCACACGATGCCGCTTTGACGCACAGACTCCGAGCGATCGGTCATGACAGGTCCTTTGATTGGTCTGGTGCTGACCTAGTTTAGTGGTGGCCGCCGAGCAATCCGCCTACCAACCCGCCTACCACTCCGCCGAGTCCACCCACAGCTCCGCCGACGGTGCCGCCGACCCCGCCCGGACCGGCAAGCCCGCCGCCGATCGTTCCGCCGAGCCCGCCGACGGTACCGCCGA
>DATFUK010000206.1:0-5363 GCA_035260865.1 Candidatus Methylomirabilota bacterium
TGCCCCGCGCGCCGAGAGCAAGATCCTCCAGGGCGTGACGACCGAGGTGGTCGGCCATTGCGGGTTCTCGCTGGCCCCGGTCGTGCCGGGCCGCGCCAGCCTGCTCCAGGAATACCTCGCCGGCTTCGCCCCCTGGATCGAGACGCGCGAGACCACGTTCGCCGAGTATATGGACACGTTCCCGGCCACCGCGGTCAACACGATCATGCAGGTCGGCCACAACACGCTCCGCCTGATGACGGTCGGCATGGACGACCGCGCGCCGACCGCGGACGAGCTGGCCGTCATGCAGCGGCTCCTCGCCGAGGGGCTCGCGGCGGGCGCGCGCGGGCTGTCGTCGGGCCTGTTCACCGCGCCCGGCTCCTTCGCGAAGCCGGACGAGCTGCACGCGATGCTATCCGTGGTCCGGCAGCACCGCGGATCGTACGCGACCCACCTGCGGAGTGAGTCGGAAGGAATCTTCGAGGCGGTCCGTGAGGCGATCGAGGCGTCCGAGACGTCCGGCGTGGACGTCCAGATGGTCCACATGAAGCTCTCCGGGCTCGACAATCGCGGCCGGGCCGGGCAGCTCCTCGAGGCGGTCGAGGCCGCGCGGCGCCGCGGCGTCCAGGTGAGCTGCGACGCCTACCCGTACACCTGCGCCGCGAACCCGCTGCGGAACCTGCTCCCGCTGTGGGTCCAGGAGGGCGGCCTCCAGCCGATGCTCGCCCGGCTTCGCGATCCCGCGGTGCGCCGGCGCGCCAATCGCGAGATCGACGAGCGCGGCCTCACCAGCTTCGGGCGGATCGCCTCGTGGGACGCGGTGAGCATCAGCACCTCGCGCACCCGATCGGCCGACGCCGGCCGGAGCATCGCCGGGCTGGCCCGCGGCGAAGGGGTGGAGCCGATCGACCTGGTGTGCGGCCTCCTGGAAGCGGACGCCGGCGCCACCTTCGTGGTCGTCTGCTCCATCGACGAGGCCGACGTGCAGGCCCT
The DNA here is from genome assembly GCA_035260865.1 of Candidatus Methylomirabilota bacterium. GTDB lineage: Bacteria > Methylomirabilota > Methylomirabilia > Rokubacteriales > CSP1-6 > CAMLFJ01. The sequence continues at coordinate 976 of DATFUK010000206.1, forward strand.
CCTCCGCTCGCCGGCGGTGCTCGTCGGCTCGGACGGCCGCGCGGTCGCGCCGGACAGCGTGGCCGGCCAGGGACACCCGCATCCGCGCTTCTACGGGACGTTCCCGCGCGTGCTCGGCCACTACGCGCGCGATCTCGGCCTGCTCTCGCTCCCCGAGGCCGTGCACAAGATGACGGGCGCGACCGCCAAGGTCCTCGGCCTGGTCGACCGCGGGCTCCTCCGCGAGGGCTACCGGGCCGACATCACGGTCTTCGACCCCGCCACGATCATCGACCGCGCCACCTACGACGACCCGCATCGCTATCCGGCGGGCATCCCGACGGTCATCGTGAACGGGACCGTGGTCGTCGAATCGGGGGAGCATACCGGCGCGCTGCCGGGACGCGTGCTCCGACGCCGACCCGCGGGCGTCGCCTGATACGCCGCGGCCCGAGCGGCGCGATCCAATCGCGTCGTGCGAGCGGTGGACTCAGTAAGCACAGGTACCTCTTGACGTAAGCCGCCCGGACACTCGATATGGACGCACAGGTCCCGAGACTTTCTCCGCTCCTGAAAGAGAGGTCTGGCCCATGAGCATCCAAATCCCCAACCTGCATACGTCGAACAAGACCGCGGTCAAGGTCTCGGCCCAAGTGTTCATCCAACGCCGTAAGACCGGCTCGCTGACCGGCGTATTCGGGGTCAAGGGCGCGCTCGCCTTCGACCCCGCCACCGATACTTACCCGGCCGGTAGCCTGACGATCACGACCGACCTCTCCGACTCTGTGAAAGGTGTCTTCGTCGCGACGAGCGTCGAACAGCTCGACACCACGGGTCGCGCCACCCCGACCGCATACGCGACCGGCCGGTGCAAGGCGGACATTGGCGACAAGGGGCTGGGCTGCCGCTACTGGATCATGTTCGCGGACAACAAACAGGCCAAGGACGAGCGGACTCCCGACGTGATCAGCTTCCTGGTGTACGACCGCAACGGCAAGCGGGTCGCCTACGGCACCGGACCAGTGGCCGACGGCGACGTGGCCGTGGCGCCCACGGCGGAGTAGGCGCGAGCCCCCACCCTGCCGGTCGCGCCCGCACGATCGATCAGTACTCCGACATCAGGCGATCCACCATGGCCTTGGCGGCGACCCAGTCGTAGGAGCGGAACATCCGCCGGTTCACCACCGGCTGGGCCGCCGAGTAGAACATCTCGTACTGGAGCTGGCGGCCCCCGTACTCGGTGCCGATGAAGTCCCAGATCAGCTTGAGCAGCTTCACCCGGTCGCGGGCGCCCGCCGCGGCGGACTGGTAGTAGCGCTCGGTGTGGACGCGGGTCTCCGGGGACAGGAAGCTCGCCTCGGAGGACGGCAGGTTCTGGAAGGCGCCCCCCGCCAGCTCGCGCACCGTGCGGTACATGTCCACGATGAGGCGGCGCTGGAGGCTCATCCCCGCGTAGATGTACTGCGGGTGCGGGCGCGCGTAGCCCTGGCTCACGAGCGGGCGGCGCTCGGCCGCCTGCACCAGCGCGTCGAAGGCGGCACAAAAGGTGGCGATGTCGCCCCCGAGGGTCGCCTGGGTGGTGGCGTCGCCCTCCCCGCGCCCGACCTCGACCAGCTTGAGGGCGAGGCCGGCCAGCAGCTCGAGCTTGACCCCGAAGCGCACCAGCGACTGGAAGTTCGCGGTGACGTGCGCGGGCGATTCGTGGAACTGGGCGGTCACCAGCTCCACGTTCTTGTGGACGAAGACCTGCTCCCAGGGCACGAGCACGTCGTCGAAGACGACGGTGGTGTCCACCTCGTCGAAGCGCGCGGAGAGCGGGTAATCGTAGACGCTCGTGGCGAGCGTCGCGTAGGGCCGCCGCGGCAGGAGCCGGAGGCCCTCCGCGTTCACCGGCAGCACGAGCGAGATCGCGTAGTCGACGTCGCCCGGAGCGAGCGGCGTGATGTAGCTCACGTAGAGCCAGTCCGCCATGGTCACCGACGTGGCGATCGAGTGCGCGCCGCGGATGACGATGCCCGCGTCCGTCTCCTTCACGACCCCCGGGTGGAGGAACGGCTCCGGGTGCTGGTGGGCCGGCGTGCCGCGGTCGATCTGGGGCGGCACGATCGCGTAGGCCAGGTACAGGTCCTCGTCCCGCGCCTTCTCGTGGAACCGGACCACGTTGTCGCCGTACTGCCGGCCCCCGCGGTCGAAGAGCTGGCGCCAGCCCGCGAAGCCGGTGAGCACCGAGGCCACGTGGTCGGGCGTGCGCCCCATGAGGCCGTAGGAGCCCTCGGCCCAGAACCGGTGGACGGCCCGCCGGCGCCCGAGATCCTCCGCGGAGCGCGGGATCAGCCACATCGCCCCGATCCGCTTGCCGGTGACCGGATCGAGGCAGGTGGTGACCTCGGGCGACGCCGCGGCCGCGTCGTACCGCTCCGCGATGCGCCGGACCGACTCGGCGAAAGCGGGATGGCGCGTGACGTCGTCCACGCGCTCGCCGTCCAGGAACACGGCGCGCCCGTCGCGAAGGCTCGCGAGATAGTCGGCGCCCCGGCGCATGGCGGGACTCTCGCATACCCCTCCGCCGCGGCGCAAGCCACGGTATCATCGCGCCCGGGAGAACCACGCGCCTTGCCCACCACCTCGCATTCCGGAACCTCGCGCGTCTTCGGCGTGCCCGTCCTTCGCACCGAGGACGCCCGGCTCGTCACCGGGCACGGACGCTACGTGAGCGACGTCGAGCGGCCCCGCATGCTGCAGGTGGCCTTCGTGCGTAGCCTCCACGCCCACGCCCGGATCCGCGGCGTCGAGACCGCGGGTGCGGCGAGGGCGCCCGGCGTGGTGGCGGTGGTGACCGGCACCGATCCGGATTTCGCCCGGCATCACGTGCGCGCGCTCTCCGCGCTGCCGACCTACGTCGCGACCGAGCAGCCGATCCTGGCCTGGCCGAAGGTGCGCTTCGCGGGCGAGGCGGTCGCGGCCGTGGTGGCGGCTGACCGCTACGCGGCCGAGGACGCGGCCGCGCTCGTCGGGGTCGACTACGAGCCGCTGCCCGCGGTGGTGGACGTCGTCGGGGACCGCGGCCGTGCCATCGTCCACGACGCGGCGCCGGACAACGTGCTCCTCTCACGCCGGTTCGAGAACGGTGACGTGGACGCCACCCTCGCCGGCGCGGCGGTCGTGGTGGAGCGCGCCTTTCGCACGAACCGCCACACCGCGGCGCCCATGGAAGGCCGGGGCGGCGTCGCCCAGTGGAACCCAATCGAGGGCAAGCTCACCCTCTGGTCGGGCACCCAGGTGCCGCACCTCGTGCGCCACGGTCTCGCGGACATTCTCGGTCTGGCCGAGAATCGCATCCGGGTCGTGGCGCCCGACGTGGGCGGCGGGTTCGGCGTCAAGACGATCCTCTATCCGGAGGACGTCGCGCTCTGCCTGCTCGCGATGCGCCTGGGCCGTCCCGTCAAGTGGGTGGAGCAGCGGCGCGAGGGGCTCCTGGCCTCCGCTCACGCACGCGATCACCACTACGCGGTGCGCGCCGGCTTCGATCGCGCGGGCGCGCTGCTCGCGCTCGACGTGCGCGCCGCCTGCAACGCGGGCGCCTACTCGGTGTACCCGTGGACGGCGGGGATCGAGGCGCTCATGGCCGGCGGGCTCCTGACCGGGCCTTACAAGCTGCGGCACTACCGCTGCGAGGTCGCCGCGGTGGCGACGAACACGGCGCCGGCCGGCCCCTACCGCGGGGTGGCGCGGCCGGCGACCACCTTCGTGATGGAGCGCGTCCTGGACCTGGGCGCGCGCGCGCTCGGGCTCGATCCGGTGGAGATCCGCCGCGTCAACCTGATCGGCCCGACCGACCTGCCCTACACCGCGGCCACGCGCCTCGTCCACGATAGCCCGACCTATCCGGTGTGCTTCGAGAAGGCGGTCGAGGCCATCGGCTACGGAGCCTTCCGGGCCGAGCAGACCCGCCTGCGGCAGCAAGGCCGCCATCTCGGCATCGGCTTCGCGAACTACAACGAGCTGACCGGCCTCGGCCAGGCCGCCTCCGCGGGCCCGCGCATGCCCTTTCGCACCGGCCACGAGGGCGCCACGGTGCGGATGGATCCCTCCGGGGCGGTGACGGTGCTGGCCGGGGTCACCTCGCAGGGCCAGGGGCTCGAGACCACGATGGCGCAGCTCGTGGCCGCCGAGCTCGGGCTGCCGCTCGACGCGGTGCGGGTGATCTTCGGCGACACCGACGCGACGCCGTTCGGGCTCGGCGCCTTCGCGTCACGCCAGGCGGTGATCGGCGGCGGGGCGGTCACGCGCGCGGCGCGCGCGCTGCGCGAGCGGATCACCGCCATCGCCGCGCATCTCCTCGAGGCGGCCGCCGCCGATCTCGAGGTGGCCGGCGGCCGGATCGCAGGCGGCGGTGGTCGAGGTCGACC
>DATFUK010000207.1:0-5955 GCA_035260865.1 Candidatus Methylomirabilota bacterium
GCCCAGGGCAAGAGGGCGCCCCCGGCCAGTGTCCGGGCGGGATCCTGCACCACCCGCTCCGGGTCGATCTCGTAGCGGGTCCCGATGCCGCCGCAGTCCGGGCAGGCCCCGTAGGGGTTGTTGAACGAGAACATGCGCGGCGACACCTCCGGGAAGGAGATGCCGCAGGCCGCGCAGGCCAGCCGCTCCGAGAAGAGGAAGGAGGGCCCGTCGGGCACCTCCACCTGCACCACTCCGTCGGCCAGCCGCAGCGCGGTCTCGAGCGAGTCGGCGAGGCGCCCGCCCAGGTTGTCCTTCACCACCAGCCGGTCCACCACCACCTCGATGGTGTGCTTCTTGGTCTTCGCCAGCTCGATGTCCTCGGTCAGCTCGCGAAGCTGTCCGTTGACCCGGACCCGGACGTAGCCCTGCCGGCGCAGGTCGTAGAAGAGCTTGCGATACTCGCCCTTGCGGCCGCGCACGACCGGCGAGAGCACCGCGATGCGGCTGCCCACCGGCAGGGTCATGACCCGGTCCACCATCTGCTGGACGGTCTGGGCCGAGATCACGTTGCCGCACTGGGGGCAGTGCGGGATTCCGACCCGCGCGAAGAGCACCCGCAGGTAGTCGTAGATCTCGGTGACGGTGCCCACCGTGGAGCGCGGGTTCTTGGAGGTGGTCTTCTGCTCGATCGAGATGGCGGGCGAGAGCCCTTCGATCGAGTCCACGTCCGGCTTCTCCATCTGCTCGAGGAACTGCCGCGCGTAGGCCGAGAGCGACTCGACATACCGGCGCTGCCCTTCCGCATAGATGGTGTCGAAAGCGAGCGAGGACTTCCCCGATCCGGAGAGCCCGGTGATCACCACGAGCTGATCCCGCGGGAGCTCGAGGTCGATCGCCTTCAGATTGTGCTCGCGGGCGCCGCGGACGACGATCCGGTCGTTGGCCATGGACGCTACATCATACCCCCGCCGTCGAGCCGGGTAAAAGGGCCCGCCGGGCCACGCGCCGCTCCGTCACCAGGAACAGCGTGAGACCGGCCAGCGCGCCGACGGCCGCGACGTGGAACCCGGCCGCGAAGGACACGCGCTCCACCGTGAAGCCGACCAGGAGCGAGCCGAGCACGCTCCCGAGGTCGAAGGAGCCGGAGAGCGTGCCCATGGCCGAGCCGCGCTCCGCCTCCGGCGTACGGTCCACCAGGAGCGCCAGGAGGGTCGGATAGAACATGGCCACGCCCGCCCCGAGCATGATCGCGGCCGCGGCCAGCGCGGGCACCTGGGGCGGCCGGGCGAGGACCAGGTAGCTCAGGGTGGTGAGCGACACCGCCGGCACGATCACCCGGGCCCGGCCGACCCGATCGGACAGGCCGCGCAGGGTGAGGCGCCCGGCGATGATGCAGATCGCGAAGAGCACGTAGAACCAGCCGAGGCTCCCCTCGAGGCCCGAGGCCAGCGCGTACAGCGGGAGGAACGCGTAGATCGAGCTGTAGCCGATGTTCACGCAGACGACCGTGGCCGCCGCGGGTAGCGCGCGCCGGCTGAACCAGCGAAATCCCTGCGGCGGCGCGGCCCCGAGGGCTGGTGCCTTGAGAATCAGGATGAGCAGCGCGATCACCGCCCCGAGGCCCACCGCGGCGGCGAAGCAAGACTGGATGCCGGCGCGCGCGTAGAGCGCCAGCCCGAGCGGAGGGCCCGCGGCGAAGGAGAGCGCGGTGGCCAGGAAGTAGACGCTGAGCGCCTCGCCCCGGCGGGCCGCCGGGCTGGCCTGGGCCACGAGCACCCCCGCGGCGGTGGCGAGCACCCCGTTCCCGCAGCCGAGGCCCGCCATCAGGACCACGTACGCGGCCGGCGCGGCGGCCAGCGGGAGCAGGAGCAACGTAGCGAGCAGGACTCCGACCCCGGGGAGCATCACGCGCCGGGCGCCGAAGCGATCCACCCACCCGCCGACCAGCGGGCGCAGGATCATCGATACCGTCGTGGATGTCGCGAAGAGCAGGCCCACCTGCGTCTTGCTGCCCCCGAGCTCGACCACGTGGAGCGGCAGGGTGGCGTTGAGCAGGTAGATCACCACGTGCACGCCCCCGGAGATCGCGAGGCAGGCGGCGATCGTCGGGGTGATCAGCGAGGGGGCGGTCACCGCCGGATGCGCCGGCCGAGCCACAGCACGAGGGCACCCGCCGGAGCGGCCACCAGCGCCGGATAGGCAACGGCGGCGCCGAGCAGCCCGCCGCCCGCGCCGCGAAGCTGGACCGCGGCGAGCCCGGCGAACACGATGAGCCCGATCACGCCGGCGGTGACCGCGGTCCGGCCATGGCGGGGCGGCCAGAGCGCGGCCGGCCCGAGCGCGCAGCCCGCGCCACCCAGGGCGAGCAGGCTCAGCGCCCACGGATCGACGGGCCACAGGCTCGCGAGCGCGGCGCCTCCGAAGAGGCCGGCCCAGAGTCCCGGATCGTGGCCGATCTCGCCGCCGCCGGTGGAGTCGAGCGCGCCGAGCCGCTCGCGCAGCGCGAGGCTCGAGGCGAGGAAGGCGGCGAGGCCCGCCGCGAGCAGCAGCGTCTGGAGCGTGCGGCGCCACGGCTCGGCGAAGAGCGCGTGCGCGGGCAACTCGAACAGCCGCTCGAGCGTGACGCCGCCCAGGAAGAGATCGGGCGCCTGGATCAGCGCGTAGACCGCCCAGCCCTGGGCCCACGCGAAGGCGAGCAGCAGCCCGCCCGCCGCGACGCCCAGCCGGTCGCGCGCGGGACGCGCCGCGAGGCCCGCGCGCAGCAGCGCGGCCGCGCCGGCCAGCAGGGTGACCGCCAGGCCCACGCGCTCGACCAAGCGGCGCGGCCGCGCGTCGGCCCAGAGCATCCCGGACGCGGGCGACCCGGGGACCCGCTTGTCCGCCTCGAATCGCAGCCGCAGGGTCGAGCCGCGCAGGATCTCGTCGCCCGCGCGCAGCGTCACGGTCTGCCCGGGCGCCAGCATCCACTCGATGTCGGCGAGACGCGCGCCGTCGAGGGTACGCGCGCGCAGGACGCCGCCCGCGGGCGCGGTGAGGCGGTGCACCTCGTCGAAGACGAGCGGCGCGCCGCTGCGCACCACGCCCAGATCGCGCCCGCCGATGACCCAGGGACTCGAGGGCGGGAACCGGAACGCGGGCTGGGTGGCCACGCGGTCCCACGCCGCGAGGGGCCCGAGCGCGAGCGCCCAGGCGAGCTGCAGGAGCACCATCACCGCGGCCAGGAACGCGATCGCGAGCAGCATCGGCGCGGTCCGGCGCAGCGGCCGCCAGGCGGTCAGCAGCCAGCCCGCCCCCGCGGTGATCACGATGCCCTGCCAGCGGCGCGCGCCGAGCCACGCGGCCACGTCGCCGGCCAGGGCGATGTTCGCCCAGAGGAGCACACCGACCGTGACGAGCAGCGTGACGACGGGGAAGAGCGTCCCGGCGGCGCTCACGCCCTCGGCGGCCGCCGGGCGGACGCCGCCCGCGCCCAGCGCGATGAGCGGCGCCAGGGTCACCACGAGGCCGAGCCACAGCCCCTCTGGCCCGCGCGCGGCGAGGGCCGCCGGCACCGCCAGGGCGACCACCGGCGTGAGCCAGACCGCGAGGATGCGCGCGACCGACGTCATTCGCGCAGCGGGGAGGCGGGCCGCGGCGACGCGAGCCAGCGGATCGCGACGAGCACCGCCATCATCGGCGCGAGCACCCCGCCGTACCACCAGAGCAGCGAGAGCCCGGCGACCCGGACGCTCGCCACCTGGTTCGGGAGCGCGCCGAGAAGGAGGAAGCCCGCGAGCAGCAGCGCGAGCAGGACGACACCGATGGTCCGCGTGGTCACCGGCCGCATTATAGCGGGATGGTAAGATAGCGAACACGAAAGGAGCCTTCTCCATGCCCGATGCGTCGCAGAAACCCCCGATCCAGCGCGTGCTGGTGATCACCGCCCACCCCGACGATTCCGAGTTCGGCGCCGGGGGCACCATCGCCAGGCTCGTGCGCGAGGGCATGCACGTCTCCTACTGCATCGTCACCAATGGCAACAAGGGCTCGGGGGACCGCAGCATGACGCCCGAGCGCCTGGCCCGGATCCGCGAGGAGGAGCAGCGCAACGCAGCGCGCGTGCTCGGGGTGGAGACGGTGGACTTCCTGGGCTTCCCGGATTGCGAGGTCGAGGACACGCGCGAGTCGCGCCTCGCGGTCACCGCCGCGATCCGGCGACACCGGCCCGATCGCCTCATCATCCAGAACCCGCACCGCACCAAGAACCTGGGCGCCTCGCACCGGGATCACCGCACGGTGGCGGGCATCGCGCTCGACTGCGTCTACCCGCTCGCCCGCGACCACATGGCCTTCCCGGAGCTGCTCGCGCAGGGACTCGAGCCGCACAAGGTCCGCGAGATCTATCTCATGTGGTGGGAGAGCCCGGAGGTGATCGTGGACATCTCCGACACGATCGACCTCAAGATCAAGGCGCTGGCCTGCCACGCGAGCCAGTTCAAGGACTTCGCCGGGGTGGAGAAGCGCGTCCGCGAGCGCGGGGCCGAGCTCGGCAAGCCCAGGGGCTACGCCTACGCCGAGACCTTCGACCTGATCGCCCTCGACCGCTAGCGTCGGTCCCAGGGCGGCCCGAGGATCAGGCGGCCGCCGGCCCCCGGACACGTCTCGGGGGCGAGGGCGCCCCACGGCAGGCTCTCGGCCACCGCCTGCGGGCTCATGTCGTCGGGAACCTGCCCCGTCATGAGCGCCCGCTTCTCGCACGCGGTCGGCGCCAGGCCCGGCGGACCGGTCGGAGGCGGACCGGGCGCGACGGGCGCGGACGTGCACGCCGCGATCAGCCACACCACCGGCAGCCCCCCGATCACGCGCTTCACGGCTACCCCGCCAGAGTACGGGCAACCCTCCCGGGCCGGCTGAGAATCCTTCCCCGCCCCGGCACGCTTTCGCTAGAATGCGCCCGTGAAGCCAGGAGCACCCATCCCGGCCACCCTGACCGAGCTGATGGGGGACAGGGCCGCCCAGGATCCTGACACCCCGTACTTCCACCTCTTCGACGAAGCGGTCCCGTACGGCCGTCTGTGGCGGGAGAGCGCGCGCTACGCGGCCGGCCTCAAGCGCGCCGGCATCGACCGCGGCGACAAGGTGTGCCTCATCTACCCCACCTGCGCCGAGTTCTTCTACACCTTCTTCGGCGCCCTCCGCCTGGGCGCGGTGCCGGTCCCGCTCTATCCCACCCTCGGGGTGGAGGCGACCGCCAACATCTTCCGCGACTCGGAAGCGAAGGCGGTCGCCACCATCGGCTGGTTCCGGTCCGGCGTGGAGGAATCGCAGGCCGCCGCGTCGAACATCCGCCACGTGCTGGAGCCGAGCGACCTCGAGGTCGACGGCCCCACCCCGGCATTTCCGACCGCGGACGCCGACGAGGTGGCCTTCATCCAGTACACCTCGGGGAGCACCGGGCAGCCGCGCGGCGTCGTGCTCAGCCACACCAACGTGGTGCGCACCGTCGAGTTCATGGCCGAGGCGGCCCAGCTCACCCGCGAGGACGTGGTCGTCTCGTGGCTGCCGCTCTACCACGACATGGGCCTGATCGGCTGCGCGTTCACCCCGCCCTGGAACGGGGCCCCGCTCCATCTGCTGCCGCCCGATCTCAAGAACCCGCGCGTCTGGCTCGAGCTGGTCACCCGGGTCGGCGCGACGTTCACGGTCTCGCCCGACTTCGGCTACCGCAACTGCGTGCGCAACATACACGACACCAGCGGGCTCGATCTCTCCTCGCTCAAGCAGGCGCTCTCCGGCGCCGAGCCGGTGCGCCTCAGCACCATCGAGGCCTTCGAGCGGAAGTTCGACACCCACAACCTGATCACGCCGTGCTACGGCCTGGCCGAGGCCACCCTGGCGGTGGCCATCTGGCCGCGCCGGACCCCCCTGCGCCTGGACAGCTCCGGCAAGTTCCTCTCGGTGGGCCGGCCCTGCCGCGGCGTGCGCGTGCGCATC
>DATFUK010000208.1:0-2482 GCA_035260865.1 Candidatus Methylomirabilota bacterium
CGCGGCCTCTGATCGGGCCCCGCCCGCCGCGGCGTCGCGCTATGATCGGCCATGCGCGACGGGGAGACACGGCCCGGGCCCTTCTCCTCACCCGAGGCCCGGCGCCTCGCCCTGCTCTTCGCGATCGTCTATTTCGCGCAGGGTATGGTGTACCTGCCCGATCAGGTCGTGTCGATCGTGTTCAAGGAGCGGGGCCTCACCGCCGGGCAGCTCGCCACCTTCACGTGGGTCATCACGATCCCGTGGTTCATCAAGCCGGTCTACGGACTGCTCTCGGACTTCGTGCCGATCGCGGGCACCCGGCGGCGCAGCTACTTCCTGATCATGGCCGCGCTCGCCACCGTCTCCGCGATCGCGGTGAGCCTCATGTCGGGCGCGCCGTACTGGGCGCTCGCCTGCATGATCACCCTGCTCTGGCTCGGGGTGGGCTTCACCGACGTGCTCACCGACGCGCTCATGGTCGAGAACGGCAAGCCGCTCGGGCTCACCGGCACGTTCCAGTCGGTGCAGTGGGCCGCGCTGAGCGCCTCGTCGATCCTGGTCGGCGTCGCGGGCGGCTACCTCGCCGAGCATCGCGCGTTCGCGGCCGCTTTCGCCCTGGTGGCGTGCTTTCCCCTGATCTCGCTGCTGATGGCCTGGCTGGTGGTGCAGGAGCCGCCCGCCCGCCCGAACCTCGAGGGCTTCGGCGAGACGTGGGCCGCGCTCCGGCACGCGACGGGCCGCCGCGATCTGTGGCTGGTGGCCAGCTTCATCTTCTTCTGGGCGTTCAGCCCGTCCTTCGGGCCCGCCTTCTTCTACTACCAGACCGACACCCTCCACTTCTCGCAGACCCTGATCGGCGCGCTGGCCTCCCTCGGCGCCGCCGCCAGCATCGCGGGGGCGTGGGCCTACGCGCGCCTGGCGCGGCGCTTTCCGCTCAAGCGGCTCATCGTGTGGTCGATCGGCGCCGGGACCGTCGGATCCCTCGCCTACCTCGCCTACGGGGGCGTGGTCTCCGCGACCGTCATCACGGTGATCTTCGGCGCGGTCGGCATGACCACCCAGCTCGCCTTCCTCGACCTCGCCGCGAAGGCCTGCCCCGTGCGGGCGGAGGCGACCTTCTTCGCGCTCCTGATGTCGATCAACAACCTGGGCATGCGCAGCTCGGAGTGGACCGGGGCCAACCTCTACGACTGGCTCGGCTACACGCCCCTGGTGCTGATCTCGACCGCCTTCACCGCGGCCGCGTGGCTGCTGGTGCCGCTGGTGCCCATCGACGCCATCGAGGCCGCCGCGGCCGCCGTCCAGAGCGAGCCCGCGCCGCCCGCCTGAGGCCGGGTCGCGTCATTGGTCGCCGCGCTCCTCCCGCTCGACCGCCCCGCGGGCCAATTCATAGGAGCGGCGCAGCCAGCGCACCGCGCGGCCCACGTCGCGGATGCCCTCGACGCGGCACTCCACCCAGCCGTTCGTGCTCATGCGCCGGTGCGGCGTGCAGCCCGCCGCGAGGGCGCGCCGCTGGTCCTCGGGGCCGAGGCGGATCCAGAGATCGGTGTCCTTCGCGCGCAGCGGGAAGCAGGCGAAGAGGCGCGGGCCGACGAAGTAGCCCCAGCGTCCGAACATCGGGGTGATCCTGACGCGAGGCCAGTTGCCGAGCGTCTGGTTCAGCTCGGCGGCGGGGCCGGTGCCGCCGCGCTCGAGCGTGCGGCGCGTCTTGCGCGCGGAGCCGATGCCGCGAAACGGCTGGGGACGGGGCTTCACGACGACCGGGCCCGCCGCGCGGCTACCACCGCGGATCCGCCGCGCCCAGCGCGGTGAGCCCGCCGTCCGCGATGGTGGTGTAGCCGGTCATGGCCGGATTCGCGAGCAGGAACACCACCGCGTCGGCGACCTCCTCCGGGGTGACCGGCCGCCCGATCGGGGTGAGGCGCCCGGTCTGCTCGAGGAGCTCCGCCGTGATGAGGCCACCCCCGAAGCCGGTGCCGAGCAGGCCCGGCGCCACCGCGTTGACCCGGATGCGCGACGGGGCGAGCGCCCGGGCCAGTGACTTGGTGAGGGTGTCGAGACCACCCTTCGAGGCCGCGTAGGCCATCGAGGAGCCGGTGCCGGTGGCGCCCGCCACCGAGGTGACGTTGACGATCGCCCCCGCCCCGCCGCTCCATGTGGGGCACCGCGGCGCGCGCGCAGTAGAACGGCCCCCGCAGGTTGGTGGCGAGAACGCGCTCCCAGATCTCGTCGGTCAGGTCGTCGAGCCGCCGGTGCGGCACCCGCCGGGTCCACCCCGCGTTGTTGACCAGGCAGTCGAGCCCGCCCAGCTCATCCGCGACGCGATCGACCATCGCGCGCACCTCGCCGTCCCGCGTGACGTCCGCCTGGATCGCGAGCGCGCGCACGCCCGCCTGCTCGGCCAGGCGCACGGTCTCGTGGGCCTCCGCCGCCGACGTGCAGTAGCCGATCGCGACGTCGGCGCCGTCGCGGGCCAGGGCCAGCGCGGTCGCGCGCCCGA
>DATFUK010000209.1:0-2582 GCA_035260865.1 Candidatus Methylomirabilota bacterium
CTCTGCGCCTCGCTCGCGACCATCCTCATCCATCGCGGCCTCCAGGGCTCGAGCTTCTGGGCCGGCGCCTGGATCAACGTGGTCGTCGGCGCGGTCGCCGCGTGGACGGCGGCGCTGATCCTCGTCCCGTTCGACCAGTACTCATGGCAGGCCGTGCCCTACTTCGCCCTCTCCGGCCTGATCGGCACCACCGGCGGCCGGCTCTTCCGCATCCTCGCCATCCAGAAGGTCGGCGCGCCGGCCGCGGCCGCGGTCAACAACCTGACCCCGCTGGTGGCCAGCGGCCTGGCGATCGTGCTCCTGGGCGAGCACGTGACCACACCCATCGTGGCGGGCACCCTCGTGATCGTCGCGGGCACGATCCTGCTATCGCTCAGCGGCCGCTACGTGGGCTTTCGCGTCCCGCATCTCGCCTATCCCTTCATCGCGGCCTCGTGCTTCGGCATCGTCCAGATCCTCCGCAAGCTCGGCCTCGCCTCCGCGGGGCCGCTCCTCGGCGCCACCATCAATGTCAGCGCGGCCCTGATCGCGTCGACCGCGTTCATCGCCGCGTCGGGCAAGCTCGGCTCGCTGCGCTGCAGCCGGCGGAGCCTGCTCTACTTCATCGCCGGCGGGATCGCGGAGAATGCCGGGGTCTTCTTCTTGCTGCTCGCGCTCGGCTTCGGCGACGTCAGCGTGGTGATCCCCCTCGCAGGCACCGCCCCGCTCTTCGTCCTCGGCATGACCTACCTCTTCCCGAGCGACCGCGGCAAGCTCGGCTGGCGCATCGTGGCCGGCGTGGTCCTGATCGTGGCCGGAGTGGCGCTGCTCTCGCGCTGACCGCCGGCGGGGCTTGACCCCGCGGCTGGCCCGTGAGACGAACTCCGCGATGTCCTCCGCGCGCTGGCTCGTGCCCCTCGCTCTCCTGGGCCCTCTGCTCGTCGCCGCGCTGGGTCTGGCGTGGTTCCAGACGGGGCGCCTGCGTCGGGCGGAAGCGAAGATGCTCCGGGTCCGCGCCGAGCTCGACGAGCGGGTGCGCGCCCGGACCAGCGAGCTGGCCACGTCGGAACGGCGGTACCGCCGCCTGATCGAGGATTCGGCGGAGGGGATGATGCTCCACCGGCAGGGGCAGATCTGCTTCGCCAATCCGGCGGCGCTCCGGCTCTTCGGTTTCGCGGACCCGGCCGAGGTGGTAGGCGTGACGTGGCTGGATTTCATCGCCCCGGAGCATCGCGAGACGGTGAGGGCCCGTGTGGATGCCCGGCTGCGGGGCGAGACGATTCCGGCGACGGTCGAGCTGGAAGCGCTCCGGAAGGACGGGAGCCGCTTCTGGCTCGCGGCCACCGCCACCGTGGTCGAGTGGGAAGGCGGCCCGGCCACCTTCGTCTCCTTCGTGGACGTCAGCGAGCGGCAGCGCCGCGAGGCCGCGGAGCGTGAAGCCGAGAGCCTCCGCTCGGTGGCCAAGCTCGCCAACGCGGCGGCCCACGAGATCAACAACCCGCTCACCGTCGTCGGCGGCAACCTGCAGCTCCTCTCCGAGCGGCTGCGCGACCGCCCGGAGCTCGCCCGCTACTTCGAGCGCGGCGAGCGGGCCGTCCGCCAGATCGCCGACATGATCAGCCACATGACGCGCATCACCCGCCTCACGTCGCTGACCGGCCTCGACACCGGCGGCGTCCCCACCCTGGACCTGCGCCGCTCCAGCGAGCCCGCGCCGCCGGCGGACGAGGGCGGCGCCAGGCGTGAGCCGTCATGACCGACACCGGCACCGGCTACGGGCGGCCCGCGCCCACGTTCATGCGCGAGCTGACCCTGGTGGGCCCGGGCACGCCGATGGGCGAGCTGTTGCGCCGCTACTGGCACCCGGTCGGCCTGGCCGGCGACGCCACCGACACGCCGAAGGCCCTGCGGGTGCTCGGCGAGGACCTCGTGCTCTTCCGCGACCGGCAGGGGCGGCCCGGCCTCGTCACCGCGCGCTGCGCGCATCGCGGCACCACGCTCTACTACGGCCGCGTGGAAGAGCGCGGCATCCGCTGCTGCTACCACGGCTGGCTCTTCGACGTGGAGGGCCGCTGCCTCGAGCAGCCGTGCGAGCCCGACGGCGGCCCGCAGCGCGAGCGGATGCGCCAGCCCTGGTACCCGGTGCGGGAGCGCTACGGGCTGGTCTTCGCCTACATGGGCCCGCCCGCGCGGAAGCCGGTGCTGCCGCGCTACGAGGTGCTGGAGACGCTGGACCCGGGCGAGTTCCTCGAGGCCGACGACCGCAGCGTGGGCGGCGGCGGGCCCGCGATCATCCCGTGCAACTGGCTCCAGCACTACGAGAACCTGATGGACACGCTCCACGTGCCGATCCTGCACGGCTCCTTCAGCGGCCCCCAGTTCACCGCGCCGATGGGCCTCATGCCGGAGGTGACGTGGGAGCTGAGCGACCGGGGTGTGAAGGCGATCTCCGACCGCCGCCTGCCCGACGGCACCGTGCTCCACCGGATCAGCGAGGCGGTGCTGCCGACCCTGCGCGTCATTCCGAACCCGCGGGTGGCGCAGTACGCGCGCGTGGAGACCATCGGCTGGGTCCTGCCGCTCGACGACACGAGCTTCCGCAT
>DATFUK010000210.1:0-5227 GCA_035260865.1 Candidatus Methylomirabilota bacterium
TGCTCGAAGAACGGCCGGTAGTCGCGGCGGCCGAAGAGGCACTCGCACGAGGCTACCGGGATGGTGGTGCGGCTGCGCACGTAGGCGAGCGCCTTCGCGTCGCGCGTATCCATCTCGACCCAGAAGAGGTCGTAGGGCTCCATGGCCCGCGCCATCTTGAGGAAGCCCTCGGTCTTGTAGTTGAAGTTGAGCTCCACCAGGATATCCATGCCGGGCCCCGCGCCCTCGCGGAAGGCCGCGAGCTCGGCGCGGATGGCGTCGAGCACGTGGCGGTCGGCGTTGAGCTCGGGGAAGCCGGCGCTGCGGCCGAAGCCGGGCACGTGCGCCCGCGGATTGTCGCCCAGGAGCAGCGCATTGGTCTTGAGCGCGGTATAGCCCTTGGCCACCACCTCGCGCCCCATCGCCACGATGTCGTCGAGCGTGCGCACCGGCGGGATGTTCATCTCCTTGGCGCGGCTCACCCGGTAGGTGGCGCAGTGCGACCAGTAGAGGCGAATCCGGTCGCGCACCGGGCCGCCGAAGAGGGCGTAGACCGGCACGCCGAGGGAGCGCGCCTTGATGTCGAGCAACGCGTTCTCGATGGCCCCGATCGCCTGCTGGATGACCCCGCCGGCGGCCTGCCGGCGCACCGCGGACAGCAGGGCGACGTGAGCCTCCCAGGGCCGGGGGTCCTTGCCGACGAGCAGCGGAGCGAGCCCGGCGATCACGGCGGACACGCCGATGCCGCCGAAGGACTCGTTGTACTCGCTCCACCCGACGAGGCCCTCGTCGGTACTGATCTTGAGGAAGTCGAGGCTGCGCCAGCCCCCGTCGGCATGCAGCGACTCCACCTTCGTGATCTTCATCGCGATCTCCTTTGTCCGCCCGACGAGGAAGGCTCGGGCCGGCCGCGGTAGGCTACCGGAGCGCACGGCCCTTGACAACGCCTCCGGGCCGGGTTACTCATCGCCCCATCCAACGGCGCTCGCGGGGTTTCTGCTCCGAACTCACCCCCGAACACCAGCAGCACAGCGCGGCTTACTCGCAACGGTGCGGTGCCCACTTCACGTTCAGGCCTGGGCTCGCTCACGCGGGTCACCGGCGGGAGGGACGAGCTGTCGGAGACCACCGAGCTCTTCACCACGCTCGCACGATACCGCCTCACCGCCGCCAACGACGCCGAGCTGACCGACTGCGACCGCTGGGACGAGCCGAACATCTATCGCGCGGCCTACGCCTTCGGGCAGGCGGGTGACTGGAGGGCGATGTAGCGTGCTAGACTCCGCACCAGTTTTGACGTCCTACACCATCGCTCGGGAGGAGATCCCCATGAATCGACGCGTTCTCGTAGCCGGAATCGCTCTGCTTGCGGTCATCGCGATGCTCGCGGGCCTGCCGGGGGGCCTGATCGCTCAGGGCAAGGTCGTGAAGATCGGTCTCTCGCTGCCGCTCACCGGCGCGGACGCCGACGGCGCCGACGCGATTCTCAAGGGCGCGCAGATGGCGATCGCCGAGATCAACGCCAAGGGCGGGGCGGGGGGCTACAAGCTCGAGGCCGTCGTCTTCGACAGCGCCACTCCGGCGGCCGGCCAGTACGATCCGGCGCAGGCCGCGACCAACTACAAGAAGTTCATCGCGGACAGTCTGGTGCTCGCCGCGGTCGGACCCAACATGAGCGGCGAGGGCAAGGCGATCTCGCCGATCCTGTCCGAGGCCGACATGGCCACCATCACGCCGAGCTCCACCAATCCCGACATCACCGATCCGAAGTTCCAGTCGCAGTACCGGCCCAAGGGCAAGGCGGTCTACTTCCGCACCGTGACCACCGACGCCTACCAGGGGCCGAACATGGCCAACTACCTCTTCCACTCGCAGAAGGTGAAGACCGTCTACATCCTGGACGATGGCGGAGCCTTCGGGGTGGGAATCGCGGACAGCTTCCAGAAGCGGGCGACCGAGCTCGGGGTGAAGGTTCTCGGCCGCGACCGGCTCGATCCCAAGGAAGCCGACTACAAGACGATCCTGACCAAGATCAAGGGCGTGAGCCCGGACGGGCTCTACTACGGCGGCGTCATGCAGGCCGCGGCCAAGCTCGCAACCCAGGCCTACGAGGTGATGCCGAAGGTGATCAAGGCGGGCTCGGACGGCGTGTACGATCTCTCCTGGCCGAAGCAATCCGGCAAGGAGTCGGTCGATGGGTGGTTCTGCTCGCAGGCCTCGCCGGAGCTGGTGACCTCCCCGAAAGTGGAGGCGTGGGTGGCCAAGTTCAAGTCGGAGATGAAGCGTGAGCCCACGAACTACGCGATCACCTCGTACAATGCGGTGCTCGTCGTCGCCGACGCGGTCGGCCGCACCGCCTCCGCCAACAAGCCACTCACCCGCTCCAACCTGCGGGACGCGATCCAGGCCACCAAGATGACCTCGATCCAGGGCCCGATCGCCTTCGACGGCAACGGTGACATCCTGACCCGGACCGTCTCGATCTATCAGTGGCGGGACGGCGAGATCAAGTACGTCGGCGTGGCGCCCGAGAAGTAGGCTCAGAGATCCGGATCCCCGGGCCGGCGCACCCCGTGCCGGTCCGGGGACGTCTCGGACGACGATGTGATGAGCGGGCTGGACGTGTTCCTGCAACAGATCGTCAACGGGCTCGCGCTCGGCATGATGTACGCGCTGCTCGCGCTCGGCTTCACGATGGTCTACGGCATCATCGAGCTGATCAACTTCTCCCACTTCAGCGTCTTCATGACCGGGACCTTCGTCGGGCTCTTCGTGCTCAATCTCATGGGGGTCACCGCGGTCTCCCGGTCGCTGACCGGCCCCGCCCTGGTGGGCACGCTGGTGCTGCTCTTCCTGGCCACCATGACCACGACCGGCCTGCTCGGGGTGCTCATCGAGCGGCTCTGCCTCCGGCCGCTCCGCAACGTCTCGGGAACCGCGCCGATGATCACCACCATCGGGGTCGCGTTCATCCTGATCAACCTGATGCTGCTGACCTGGGGCCCGCAGACGCAGCGGTTCCCGTCGCTCCTGCCGAACTGGCGCTGGCCGCTGTTCGGGACCGCCGAGATCACCTTCAAGCAGCTCGTGCTCTTCGTGGTCGGGCTGCTCCTCATGGTGATCCTGTCGCACCTCGTGAAGCGGACCACGCTCGGCAAGGCGATGCGGGCGACCGCGCAGGACGCCGACGCGGCGCGCATGATGGGCATCGACGTGGACCGTGTGGTGGTGCTCACGTTCTTCCTGGGCTCGGCCCTCGCCGGGGCCGGCAGCCTCTTCTTCGGTCTCTACTACGGCTTCACCGCCTACTACATCGGCTACACCACCGGGCTCCGCGCCTTCACCTCGGCGGTGCTCGGCGGCATCGGGAGCATCCCGGGCGCGGTGCTGGGCGGCTTGCTCATCGGCCTCACCCAGTCGCTGGGCGGCCAGCTTCTCGGCGTCAAGTGGACAGACGTCATCATCTTCTCGATCCTCATCATCGTGATGGTCTTCCGGCCCAGCGGGCTGCTCGGCGTCCGGGCCCCCCAGAAGGCCTGACCCCGCCGGTGGCCCGGGAATGAACGCGCTCGGGGGTCGGCTCGCCGCGAGCCTGGGGTTCCAGCGCTGGCGTGCGCTGCCGATCTCCCGGCGACGGCAGATCCTCACCCCGCTGCTGCTCGGAATCGGCCTGCTCTTCCCGTTCGCGAGCGGCAATGCGGGCACGGTGGACGCGGCCGCGAATGCCTTCACCTATGTGCTCCTGGCCCTAGGCCTCAATATCGTGGTGGGCTTCGCGGGCCTCCTCGATCTGGGCTACGCGGCGTTCTTCGCCATCGGCGCCTATGGCTACGGCATTTCCGCGTCCGGTCAGCTCAAGCCCGCCTGGTCGAGCCTCTGGGTGCCGCTCGAGTGGGCCGGGCAGGTGACCCGCCTCGTGGTGCCCGGCCAGGCCGACACCGTGCAGTTCCACTTCGCGTTCTGGCCCATGCTGGCGGTGAGCGCGATCATCTGCGCGATCTTCGGCATGCTGTTCGGCGCGCCCACGCTGCGGCTGCGCGGCGACTACCTGGCCATCGTGACCCTGGGTTTCGGCGAGATCGTGCCGGTGGTCGCGCGCAACTGGGACGGGCTCACCAACGGGGCCCAGGGGTTGGGGGGTATTCGCACCCCGCGGCTCTTCGGCTTCGACTTCGGCTTCTCGCCGTACCCGTACTACTTCCTCGGCCTGGGGCTCGTGGCGGCCGCAGTGTGGATCTCCATCCGCCTGCAGGAGTCGCGGGTCGGGCGCGCGTGGATGGCGATCCGGGAAGACGAGCTGGCCGCGGGCGCGATGGGGGTGAACCACGTCCACTACAAGCTGCTGGCCTTCGCGATGGGCGCGGCGGTGGGCGGCCTCGGTGGCACCTTCTACGTGGCCAAGCTCACGACCGCGACGCCGGACATGTTCACCTTTCCGGTGTCGGTCATGATCCTGGTCATGGTGGTGCTGGGCGGTCTCGGATCGATTCGCGGCGTGGTCCTGGCCGCGCTCTTCGTGGCGTTTCTGCAGTCGGTGATCCTGCAGGATCTGACCGAGTACGTCCACGCGGTCGGCCGCCTCGTCGGGAGCCCATTCCTCCAGCGCGTCGAGCTGATCACCTCGCTCGAGCTGATCTTCGGCCTGATCCTGGTCCTGATGATGATCTTCCGGCGGGAAGGTCTGTGGCCCGCGGTGCGAAAGGTCTCCGCGCTCACGCGCGAGCAGCAGACCGCCGCGCCCTCCCGCGGTTCCGCCCTAAACCTCGCGTGGGCGCGCCCGGAGACGGCGGGCGGACCGGGCCGCCCGCTTCTCGAGATCGCGGGGCTGCGCAAGAGCTTCGGCGGGGTCGCGGCGGCCGACGACATCGCCCTGACCGTCCACGCCGGCGAGCTGGTCAGCGTGATCGGGCCGAACGGCTCCGGCAAGACCACGCTCTTCAACCTGATCACCGGGCTCATCGCGCCGGACGGAGGGAGCATCCGGCTGGAGGGCCGCGAGATCGGCGGGCGGCCGTCCCACGAGATCGTCGCCGCGGGAGTGGGGCGGACCTTCCAGAACATCCGGCTCTTCAACAACCTGAGCGTGATGGAGAACCTCCTGGTCGGCGAGCACGCGCGGCTCGAGGCGGGCGTGCTCGGGGCGATCTTCCGGCCCCCGCGCGTCCAGCAGGAAGAGGCGCAGGCGGTGGAGCGCGCCCTCGAGGGGGTCGCGATCTTCGGCAACCGGCTGCTGCCGCGCATCGACCAT
>DATFUK010000211.1:0-5050 GCA_035260865.1 Candidatus Methylomirabilota bacterium
CATTATAGCGGACTCGTCCTCGCCGAGTCACCCCGGCGATGTGCGGCGAGACGATCACCTGCTCGAGCTGGAAGAGGCGGTTGTCGGAGGACGCGGGCTCCTCCTCGAAGACGTCGATGCCCGCCGCCCGGATCTTGCCGCTCTCGAGCCCGGCCACCAGCGCGTCCTCGTCCTGGGTCTTGCCCCTGGACGTATTCACGAAGATCACGCCGTCCTTCATCTGGGCCACCGCGGCGGCGTCGATCATGTGATGCGATTCCTTGGTGTGCGGCGTGTGGCAGGTCACCACGTCGGCCTGGCGCAGCACCGAGGCCATGTCGGGCATCGGCTCGACCCCGCGGTTGCGCACCTCGTCGGCCGGCACGTACTTGTCGTAGCCGATCACCCGCATGCCGAGCGCGGCCGCGGTCCGGGCCACCCGCCGGCCGATATTGCCGACCCCGATGATGCCGAGCGTCTTGCCGTTCATCTCGAGCATGCCCTCCCAGCGCGCCTTGCCCCAGTCGGCCTTGCGGGTGCGCTGGTCCACCACCACCGCCTGCTTGGCGCAGGCCAGCATGAGCATGATCGCGTGCTCGGCCACCGAGTTCGAGTTGGAGCCGGGGGCGTGCACCACCGCCACGCCGAGATCGGTGGCCGCGGGCAGGTCCACGATGTCGAGGCCCACCCCGTGGCGCCCGACCACTTTGAGCTGCGGGCAGGCGGCCATCAGGCTCCGGGTGCAATCCGGCTTGGACCGGAACAGGATGCCCGCGGCCTCCTTGGCGGCGGCGATCATGCCGGTCTCGGTCTCGGCGTTGGTGACGACCACCCGGGCCTCCGCCTCGAGCTGCTTCATCCCATCGGCGTGGATGGGTCCCCCGAGCACGACGAGCGGCTTCATTCGGTCTCTCCCCTCCGGATCGCGGCCCCGGATATACCCGGCGCATTATAGCGGACTCGTCCTCGCCGAGTCACCCCGGCCCGGCCGCCGGGGAGAAACAACCCGGTAGAAGTTCCCACGCTCCCGCCCTGCCGGCGGCGGTTCACGACGCCGCCCCGGAAAGAACGGGGGTTACGATGCGCCCCTGCTCGCCCGCCGGCTGGCACGCGATTTGATAGGTCGCCGCCACCACTCATCATCCAAATCACTCGAGCCCGCAGTGACAGGAGGGAGCCGGCATGAGGCAGGAAGCGCTTCTGGAGGACGGAGGGGGCGTCGAGCGCACTGCGGCGCAGCACTGCTGGGCCGTGATCCTGGCCGGAGGCGAAGGGATGCGCCTGCGTCCGCTGGTCCGCCAGATGCTGGGGGCCGATCGGCCGAAGCAGTACGTGCGGCTCCTCGGCCAGCGGACCCTGCTGGGCCAGACGCTGGACCGGGTCTCGCTGGCGATTCCAGAGGAGCGTACCCTGGTCGTCACGGTCCGCCGGCATGCCAGCTATATCGCCGAGGAGTTCTCCGGCGGCCCGCATCCGCGGATCCTCGCCCAGCCGCTCGATCGCGGCACCGCGGCCGGCGTGCTCTACCCGGCCCACTGGATCGCCTGGCGCAACCCGGAGGCGACCGTGGCGATCTTCCCGTCCGACCACTTCCTGCTGGGCGAGACGAGCTTCATGGCCCACGTCGCCGAAGTCACCGCCTGGGTCCAGAAGCATCCGGAGCGGCTCGTGCTGCTGGGCGCTCCGCCCTCCTCACCGGAGGTGGAGTACGGGTGGATCGACCCGGGTGAGGCGCTCGGCGATGTCTCGACCGGCCCGGTCCGGGCCGTCCGCCAGTTCTGGGAGAAGCCGTCGGTCGCGCGCGCCCGCGCCTGTCTCGTGGCCGGTCACCTGTGGAATACCTCGGTGCTCGTCGGCAAGGTGGCCACGCTGGTACAGACCGGCTGGCAGGCCCTCCCCGACCTCAGCGACCGGCTGGCTCACATCGAGCCGTTCGTGGGCACGCCGGAGGAGGCCGATGCGGTCCGGCAGGCGTACGAGCTCATGCCGCGGGCGAACTTCTCGAAGGAGGTGCTCGAAAGGGCCGGGGATGCGCTCGCGGTCTCCCGGCTGCCGCGCATCGTCTGGTCCGATCTGGGCAGCCCGCACCGCGTCATGGAAGCCGTGACCCGGATGCGAATCCGGCCGGAGTGGGCCCTCCAGGCCGCGACGATCCTGGACGAGGCCCCTCAGGCGGAAGCGACCACCCGGGGAACCGGGCGGAGCGGCGGGATGAGCGTCACCTGAAGGTCGCAGTAGTCTCGTAGCATCTCCGGGTTCTGCTCTCGGATCTCGGCCACGACCGACTCCGCGTGCTTGCCGGTGCGAAGCTGCGTCGCCGCGTGAGACAGGATCCGCTGCTGGCGGGCCAGGTCGTGCTGGATCTCCGAGATCTCGGCCATGCGACGGGTGATCTCGGTCAGGAGTGACTCATTGAGGTCTCGGCGATTCGTCATCATCCCGTCGTCTCCTCTCGCATCGTGGGCCCTCGGGTGAACTCCGCCATCCCGAACCCGCTGCGAAGCAACCCGTCTGCCATCCGCCTAATCGGAGACATGGAGCCGGTTTGGCGGCGCGCTCGCGCCCGCCGCGCGATCGAATGGCCAAGCCTTACCGGGTAGAAACTTCCTGTGTCATGAAGGGAGCAGGAGCCGGCGGGTCGTTCTTACCGCGCGACAATACCGTCGTCGCCCGGCGCGCACGCGAATTGCAAACCGACATCCTCATACTTTCCGCCACATCGGCGGGTGCGTGGCGCGGGCACGGCACTTGCTCAGTCACGGACCATGGGCAATCCGGAATGTCGGTGAAGTCTCAGATCCTGATCGTGGACGACGAGGAAGACTCGCGCGCCGCGCTCGAGGCTCTGCTCGGCACCTGGGGATACGCGACGGACACCGCGTCGCAGGGGCGGGAGGCGCTTGAGAAGGCGCCGCTGCTGCGCCCCTCCCTCGTGATCACCGATCTCATGATGCCGGACATGGACGGGCTCGCGCTCCTGAACGCGCTGCAACAGGAGATGCCGAGGGTCCCGGTGATCATCCTGACCGGCCGCGCCAGCGTGGACACCGCGGTGGGCGCGATGCGCCAGGGCGCCTACGACTACCTCACCAAGCCGGTGGACCTCGACCGGCTCCGGCTGCTGGTCGAGAAGGCCCTGGACCGGGCGCGGACCCTGGACGAGATCACGATCCTGCGGCGGCGCGTGAAGGACGTCTGGGGCATGGGCCGGCTGATCGGCCGCAGCGCGCCCATGCAAGAGGTCCACCGCCTCATCGAGCAGGCCGCGGCCACCTCCGCGCCCGTGCTGATCCACGGCGAGACCGGCACCGGCAAGGAGCTGGTGGCCCGCACGCTCCACGACCTCTCGGCCCGCGCGGTCGGCCCCTTCGTGGCGGTCAACTGCGCGGCCATGCCGGAGACGCTGCTGGAGAGCGAGATCTTCGGCCACGAGCGAGGCGCGTTCACCGACGCGCGCGACCGCCGCGAGGGCTGCTTCGAGCTGGCCCACGGGGGCACGCTCCTGCTCGACGAGGTGGCCGAGATGGCGCCCGGGACCCAGGCCAAGTTCCTCCGCGTGCTCGAGGAGGGCTCGTTCCGCCGGCTGGGCGGCAAGACCGAGATCAAGGTGGACGTGCGCGTGGTGGCCGCCACCAACAAGGATCCGATCGCGGCCATGAAGGAGGGGGCGTTTCGCGAGGACCTGTACTACCGGCTCAACGTCTTCACCCTCGCGGTCCCGCCCCTGCGCCAGCGCGTCGAGGACATCCCGTTGATCGTGACCGGCTTCATCGAGGAGTTCAACGGCAAGTACGACAAGCGCATCACCGGCGCCGACGACGCCACCGTCAAGATCCTGATGGCGCACGCGTGGCCGGGCAACGTGCGCGAGCTGCGCAACGTGGTGGAGCGCGCCTTCATCGCCTGCGAGGGCGACGTGCTCACCCCGAGGTACCTGCCGAGCACCTCGCCGGTCGCGGTCGCGGCGCCCACCGCCTGGAGCGGGGATCCCGACGCGCTCACCGTCCCCATCGGGTTGCCCCTGCGCGAGGTCGAGAAGCAATTCGTGCTGCGGACGCTGGCCGCCGAGCACAACAACAAGACCCGCGCGGCCGATCGGCTCGCGATCAGCACCAAGACGCTTCACAACATGCTGCAGCGCTGGGGGTTGCTGGGCCGCAACGTCGCCACTCGGACCGGCCCGTGATCCAGGTGGACCGCTCGATGGATCGGCGAGAGACGGCGCGGGAACGGTTCGACGACCTCGAGGGGGCGATCGGGCGGCTCGGTAACCTCTCCGATGAAGCCCGGGCGGACCTGACGGATCGCCTCACCGCCCTGCGGACGTGTCTGGAGGCGGAGCGCGTTGCCGATCGCGAGGAGCTGCACCAGCTGGGCCATGATCTCCGCGCTCCGCTCAACGCGATCGCGGGCTGGGCCCATATCCTGCGTCTGGAGGCGACGACCGCGGGGACGGTGCTGCGGGCGGCGGATGTCTTCGATCGGAACGTGCGCGCCTTGACGCGGGTGATCGACGGCTACACCGCGGACCCGGGCTCCTAGCGCCCGACCGTGCCGATCACCGCGGCGAGGTGCGCCGCGTCCACCGGCTTGACGAGGTGGGTGTCGAAACCGGCTTCGTGCGAGCGGCGGTGATCCTCGGGGAGACCGTAGCCGGTGAGCGCCACCAGCCGCACCGTGCGGCCGGCCTCGGTCGCCCGCACCCGGCGGGCGACCTCGTACCCGTCGAGGCCCGGCAGCCCCACGTCCACCAGCGCGATATCCGGGCGCACCGTCAGGATGGCCTCGACGCCGCTCGGCCCGTCCCCCGCCTCGTGGACCTCGTGACCGGCGCGCTCGAGGAGATACCGGAGCATGTCGCGGCTGTCGCGGCTGTCCTCGACGATCAGGATGCGCCGCGGGCTCGCGGTCTGCGGCGCGGCGGCCGGGGCGATCGTTGCGAGCTTGCTCCGGTGGTCCGCCATGTCTCGGGCTCCCGTCCGCGTGACGTAGCGGGCGATCTCCCCGCGGAGCATCATTAGACGTGGCGACTTGCGCGTTTACAAGCGTTGCGCGAGGGATTTCCGAGCGT
>DATFUK010000212.1:0-6162 GCA_035260865.1 Candidatus Methylomirabilota bacterium
CCGCGTGTTGAGCGCGGCCAGGGTGAGCGCGACGTAGAGCTCGCGGAAGACCGACTGCGAGTCGGCCACGCCGAGCCAGTCGAAGCCGTTGTCCTCCGCCTCGCGGCAGAGCTCGCCGAAGGCGGCGAGCGACTCGGGCAGGAACACGATGCCGAACCGCGCCGTTGCGGTGGTCATGATCGGCCACACCCTAGCACCGACCGCGGCTTGACGTCTCCGGAATTGGGGCGCAGACTTCGCGGGTGCCGCCGTCGGGGCGGTGATGCCGGGAGGGTGCGTACCAGTACAGCCTCAGAATAGGAGATCGGCGATGATCTACGAGTTCCGGACCTACACGCTCAAGCCCCGCAGCTTGGCCGAGGTGGAGAAGCGCTACGGCGAGGCCTACGAGTACCGCAAGAAGTACTCGCCGCTCACCGCCTTCTGGCACACCGAGATCGGCCCGCTCAACGAGATCATCCACGTGTGGGGCTACAAGGATCTCGCCGAGCGCGCGCGCATCCGGGCCGAAGCCTCCAAGGATGCGAACTGGCCGCCCAAGATCCGTGACTTCGTCGTCGACCAGGACGTGGAGATCCTGACGCCGTTGTCCTTCGTCCCCGACATCACGCCGGGCACGCTGGGCCCGATCTTCGAGATCCGGCGCTACAGCCTCATGGCGGGCTCGCTGCCCGGCGTCGCGAAGCGCTGGGAGGCCGCCATCGGCGAGCGGATCAAGCTCTCGCCGCTGGTGCTGGCCGCCGGGGTGGAGTTCGGGGCCGCGAACCGGTTCGTCCACATCTGGGCCTACAAGAGCATGGACCAGCGGCTGGCCGTCCGGGAACAGGGGCGCAAGGCGGGCATCTGGCCGCCGCCGGGCGGGGGCGACGAGCTGATCGCTCAGTCGAGCAAGATCGTCATGCCGTCGGCGTTCTCGCCGTTGCAGTAGGGAGGCCACGATGCCGCCGACCAAGCTCGCCCACCTGGTCTTCCAGACCAACCGTCTGCCCGCGATGCGGGACTGGTACTGCACGGTCCTCGACGGGCGTGTGATCTACGAGAACCCGAACCTCTCGTTCGTGACCTACGACGACGAGCATCACCGGGTGGCCTTCATCGATTTCGGTCCGCTCGCCACCCGGGACCTGTCGGGGGGCGACCTCCGATACCGGCCTACCGATCAGCCGGGTCTCCATCACGTCGCGTTCACGTTCGGCTCCATGGGCGAGCTGCTCGGCAACTACGAGCGGCTCGCCGCGCGGGGTATCCGCCCGTTCCGCTCGATCAACCACGGGCCGACGACCTCCATGTACTACGTCGATCCCGACGGCAACCGCGTCGAGCTGCAGATCGACAACTTCGCCACCGCCGAGGAGGGGCAGGCCTGGATGCTCTCGCCCGCCTTCGACCGCAACCCGATCGGCGTCGAGTTCGAGCCCGACGACCTGGTCCGCCGCTTCCGCTCGGGCGTCCCGGTCGCCGAGCTGGTGATCCGCGACTAGTGCCCCCCAGGCCTCTGGAACCAGCGGCGGTCGCGGCGCTGCTGCAGTCCGCGGCCACCACGATCCACGCGGAGCTGGCCGCGCTGCCCGCCTCGGTGCTCGAGTTCCACCCGGCGGACGGGGAGTGGTGCGCGAAGGAGGTGCTCGGCCACCTGATCGAGTGCGAGAAGCGCGGCTTCTCGGGCCGGATCCACATCATCCTGAGGAGCGACCACGCTCCGTCGTTCGAAGGCTGGGACCAGGAGGCGGTCGCGCGCGCCCGGAAGGACTGCGCGCGGGACTGGCCGGCGCTCTATCACGACTTCCTGCAGCTCCGGAGCGCGAGCGTCGCGCAGGTGGCCGCCCTGTCGCCCGCGGACCTGGCGCGCGGCGGGCAACACCCCAAGGTCGGCCTCCTCACCGTGGCCGATCTGCTGCACGAGTGGGTGTTCCACGACCGCAACCACATCCGCCAGATGCTGGCCAACGTGCAGGCGTTCGCCTGGCCGAACATGGGTAACGCGCAGCGCTTCTCGCTGCCCTAGGAGCGCCCTCCGCCGATCGCGCGGCCCGCCTGCGCGACCGCCGCCTCGTCGATCGCGCCCGCGCCGGGGATCACCGGGACCGGCCCGTCCATCAGGTGCGGGTAGCGCAGGCCGGTCGCGGTGTTGAACACCACCACCCGCGACGCCGGACCCAGTTGCCCCTCGCGCACCATGCGGCGCACCGCCGCGACGGTCGCCGCGCCTTCCGGCGAGAGGAAGAGCCCCTCGTGCCGGTTCACCCAGCGCATCATCTCGAGGCTCTCCGCGTCGGGCACGCCCACCGCCCAGCCCTTGGTGGCGCGCAGGGCGCGGAGGGCTACGTGATCGGAGAAGGGCTTCACGACCATGATGCCGGGCGCGACGGTGTCCACGTGCCGCGCGCCCCGGCACTCCTCCGCGCCCTCGTGGAACGCCTTCACCAGCGCGCCGCCCTCGACCTGCACCGAGACCAGGCGCGGCCGATCGCTGCCGATCCAGCCGAGCTCCTGCAGCTCGTCGAAGACCTTCCACATCCCGATGATCCCGACCCCGCCGCCGGTGGGATACAAGATGGCGTCCGGGGTCTGCCAGCCGAGCTGCTCGACGATCTCGATGCCCATCGTCTTCTTGCCCTCGAAGCGGTACGGCTCGCGGCCCGCGCCGGCCAGCAGCCAGCCGTGCCGCGCGGCGGCCTCGCCCATCATCCGGAAGACGTCGCCGATCGTGCCGTCCACGCGGTACACGTGCGCGCCGTTCTGCAGGCTGCCCCTCCAGCCGAGGTCCGGGCAGGACACCGGCAGCGCGGTGTGGATCTCCACCCCCGCGCGCGCCCCGTAGGCGGCCCACGCGTGGCCGCCGCTGCCGACCGTCGGCTGGGCGAAGCGGGTGATCCCCAGCTCCTTCCACCGGGAGATGGACGCGGACGCGCCGCGCGCCTTGAAGGTGCCGGTCGGGTTGACGCCCTCGTCCTTCACCCACAGCTCGCCGACGCCGGTCTCGCGCGCCGCCTTCGGCACCGGGATCATCGGGGTGAAGCCCTCGCCCATGGTCACGATCGACGCCTCGTCGCGGACCGGGAGCAGCTCGCGATAGCGCCACATGGTGGGCGGACGCCGCGCGATGTCGTCCGGGGTGACCGCCTTCCGGATCCCGGCCAGGTCGTAGCGGGCCAGCAGCGTGCTCCCGCAGTCGCAGAGCGCCCGCGCGGTGTCGCCGGGATAATAGGCGGAGCAGCGGGTGCATTCGAGGCCGGCCAGGAACCCAGTCATCGTCTCTCTCTCCCTCCGGAGATCTCGTCTCGCGGCGCGGCTCAGCCGCGGCGGTCCCGGCCGCGCAGCCGCGGCTCCAGGAGGTCGCGGGCGCCGTCGCCCAGGACGTTCATGCATAGCACGATCATCATGATGGCGAGCCCGGGAAACGTGGCGAGCCACCAGCCCCGGATCAGGTACTCCTTGCCGTCGGCCAGGGCCAGCCCCCAGCTCGGCGTCGGGGGCGGCACGCCGAGCCCCAGGAAGCTCAGCGTGGATTCCAGCACGATCAGCCGGCCGATCTCGGTGGTCATGATCACGAGCGCGTAGGACACCACGTTCGGCAGCACGTGGCGCAGCAGGATCCACCAGGCCGGGCAGCCGAGGCCACGGGCGGCCTGGATGAAGTCGGTCTCCCGCAGGCTCAGGGTCTGGCCGCGCACCACCCGGGCATAGGTCACCCAGCCGCTCAGCGCGAGGATCACGAGGAGGTTCGGCAGGCTCGGGCCGAGGACCGCGATCACGGTGATGGCGAACAGCAGGAACGGGAAGGCGAGCTGGATGTCGATCAGCTTGGCGATCACCGAGTCGGCGCGGCCACGGAAGTAGCCGCCGAGCATGCCCAGCGCGAGCCCGACCGTTCCCCCGATCAGCGAGGAGACCACGCCGACCAGCAGCGACACGCGGGCGCCGTAGATGATGCGGCTCAGGATGTCGCGCCCGAGCTGGTCGGTGCCGAGCAGGTGGCGGGATCGCCCCGCCTCGGCCCAGGCCGGCGGCAGGAGCCGCGCCGAGAGATCGCCCCGGGTCGGGTCGTGGGGGGCGAGCAGGGGTGCCAGCGCCGCGCACACGAGCGCGGCGATCACGGGCAGCGCGGCCAGGATCAGGGGCAGCCGGAGGCGCCGCATCAGGCCTCGAGCTTGACGCGCGGGTCGAGCCACGCGTAGCAGAGGTCCACCAGGACGTTGCCCAGGATGAAGATCATCGCCATCACGAAGACCGCGGCCTCCACGAGCGGGAAGTCGCGGTTGTAGATCGCGAAGATCATGAGCCGCCCCACCCCCGGCCACGAGAAGATCATCTCGCACACGATCGCGCCGCCGAGCAGCAGCCCGAACTGGAGCCCGATCACGGTGACGATGGGCAGGGCCGCGTTCCGGAGGGTGTGCTTCCACACGATCTGGCGCTCGGGCAGTCCCTTGGCCCGCGCGGTGCGCACGTAGTCGGCGTCGAGCACTTCCAGCATGCCCGACCGGACGAGGCGCGCGATGGCCGCCATCGGGTAGCTGGCCAGGGTCAGGGCGGGCAGGACCAGGTGCCGCCAGGTGCCGTAGCCCGACGTGGGGAAGAGCTGGAGGATCACCGCGCCGACCAGCATCAGCATCAGGCCGGTCCAGAAGATCGGCGCGGACTGGCCGAGCGCCGCGAGGGCCACCGCGAGATGGTCGAGGGCACTGCCGCGCCGCGACGCCGCGAAGATGCCGAGCGGCACCGCCACCACCAGGGCGAGGGCCAGCGCGCTGACCGCCAGGAGCATCGAGGCGGGCAGACGCTCGGCCACGAGGGCCATCGCGGGCTGCTGATGCTGGAGCGAATCGCCGAAGTCGCCCCGCGCCACCCGGCCGAGAAACCGGCCGTACTGGACGATGACCGGCTGGTCGAGGCCGAGCGTCCTGGTGAGCGCCTCGATCTCGTCGCGGCCCGCGTTCGGGGGCAGGAGCATCATCACCGGGTCGCCGGTGAGATGCAGCACCACGAACACGAGCGAGAGGACGCAGAACACCACGATCACGGTGTGCCACAGCTTCTGGATCAGGAAGTCGCGCACGTGGTGATCGGGGCCGGCGCCGGGCGCGGGGGCGCGGGCCCCCGGCGTCCGGCGCCGGCCGGGTCAACGGTAGGAGATGTCGTACAGGATGATGCGCTGATCGCCGCGGGCCTGGTACTTCACCTCGTTCCGGACCCCGTCGATCATCTCGCCCTGGAAGAGGAACAGCTCGGGGGCCTCGTCGTGCCAGATCTGTGCCGCCTCCTGGTAGTTGCGCAGGCGCTTCGGCACGTCGAGCGTGACGCGGGCCTCCTCCATCAGCTTGTAGAACGGGGTGCCCTCGTAGTTGCCGGGCCAGCTCTGGTGGAGAATGCCGCCGGGGCCGCGCAGCCGCCAGAGCACGCCGTCCGTGTCGTAGGTGGTGCTGGCCGGATCGGCGAGCAGCAGGCCGGGGAACGTGTTGGTCCGCAGGAGCTGGCTCCGCTGCGAGGGCTCGAGCACGCCGACCTTGGCGCGGATCCCCGCGTCCTGGAGCATGAGGGCCACCGCCTCGCTGAGCTGACGATCGTTCAGATGGATGCCGTTACCGCTCTGGATCTCGATGTCCACTCCGTTGGGGAAGCCGGCCTCCGCGAGGAGCTGCTTGGCCCGGGCCGGATCGTAGGGATACGGCTTGATCTTGGCGTTGTAGCCGAAGTCGGTGTTGGGGATGCCGCTCCCGATCGGGATCGCGTAGCCGCGGTAGAGCTCCTTGATGATCTTGTCCTTGTCCACCGCGTAGTTCAGCGCCTGCCGGACCTTGGTGATGGCGAGCGGTCCCTTCTGCGCGTTGATGAGGTACACCGTGACCAGGTTGGTGAGGGTGTGCTCGACCCGGCAGCACCCCTTCTCGATCTGCGGGACCTGATCCGGGACGACCTTGGTGATGATCTGGGCCTCGCCTCGGGTCAGCGCGGCCACCCGCGCGAAGTTGTCCGGGATGGGCCGCCAGATCACCTTCTTGATCTTGGGGGCGCCGCGCCAGTAAGTGGGATTGGCCTCCAGCACCACCCGGTCGTCTTTGACCCATTCCACGAACTTGTAGGGGCCGGTGCCGACCGGCTTGGTGCCGAAGGTCTTCCAGTCGACCTGCTTGAGGTACTGGGGCGGCAGCATCTGCCCGC
>DATFUK010000213.1:0-2687 GCA_035260865.1 Candidatus Methylomirabilota bacterium
TCGGCTTCATCTTCCTCTACCTGCCCATCGCCTTCCTCGTCCTCTTCTCGTTCAACGACAACATCATCCCGTCCCTGCCGTTCCGGGGCTTCACCCTGCAGTGGTACCGCGAGCTGGGCTTCGACTTCGTCCTGCACGACGCGCTCTACAACAGCCTCGTCATCGCCGGCATCACCACCGTGACCTCGACCGTGATCGGGACCCTCGCCGCCTTCCCCCTGGTGCGCTGCACGTTCGCGTTCAAGCGCGCGACCCAGGCCATGATGATCGTGCCCATGGTGATCCCGCACTTCCTGATGGGCGTGGCCCTGCTGCTCTTCTTCGCCTTCCTGCGCCTGCCCTTGTCCCGGCTGACCGTGGTGCTGGGCCACGTGGTGTTCACCCTGCCGTTCGCGATCCTCATCGTGTCGACGCGCCTCTACGGCTTCGACCGCTCCCTCGAACGGGCCGCGGGCGACCTCGGCGCGAACCCCGCCCGGGTGTTCTGGCACGTGACGCTGCCGTTGATCCTGCCCGGAGTCATCGGCGCGGCGCTCTTCGTCTTCACCCTCTCGATGGACGAGTTCCTCATCACCTTCTTCGTCTCCGGCCAGAAGGGAACGCTCACCATGTACATCTGGAGCCTGCTGAAGGACGGCATCGCCCCCCGGGTGAATGCCCTCGCCAGCGTGCTCCTGGCCGCCTCCTTCGTCCTCCTCCTGGTGGGCGGGTGGCTGCTCGACCGCGGGGCCGCGTCGCGCTCCGCCCAGGGGAGAACACCGTGAACCTACCGATCGAGGGAAAGACGCGCGCGGACGTGATGGCATCGCTCGAGCAATCCATGGCCGGCGATCTCGCCTGGCAGGAGGGCCGGACGTTCAGCCTGGTCTACGGGGCGGGCGCGGAGCACCTGCGGCTGCTGCGCGAGGCGTACTCGCTCTTCATGGCCACCAACGGCCTCGGGGCGGGGCGCATGTTCAAAAGCCTCGCCACGCTGGAAGAAGAGCTGGTCTCCATGAGCGCCGAGCTGCTCGGCGGCGCGGGCTGCCCGGGCAACGTCACCTCCGGCGGCTCGGAGAGCATCATCCTCGGCGTCCGCGCCGCGCACGAGCGGGCGCGCGCCGAACGGCCGCGGGTCACGCGGCCGACGCTGGTGCTGCCGGCGAGCGCGCATCCCGCCTTCGACAAGGCCGCCCTCATCTTCGGCATCCGGAACGTCCGGACCCCGCTGACCAAGGACTACGTCGCCGACGTGCAGGCGATGGCCGACGCGGTGACCGACGACACCATCGGCCTAGTGGCCTCGGCGCCCAACTACCCCTTCGGCACGATGGATCCGGTCTCCGCCATCGCCGAGCTCGCCCGCCGGCACGCGCTCCATCTCCACGTCGACGCGTGCGTGGGCGGCTTCGCCCTGCCGTTCCTCCGCAAGCTCGGTCAGCCCGTCCCGTCGTTCGACTTCGCGGTGCCCGAGGTGTCGACGATCTCGGCGGATCTGCACAAATACGGCTTCGCCGCGCGCGGCACGTCGCTGATCCTCTACCGGGACCAGGCGCTCCAGCGCCGGGTGGGGTTCCAGCTCGACGACTGGGCGGGCGGGCCCTATCGCACGCCCACCATGGCCGGCTCCCGGCCGGGCGGCATGATCGCGGCGGCGTGGGCGGTGTTCCAGCGCTACGGCGAGGCGGGATTCCTGGAGCTGAATCGCACGATGCTGGACACCTCGCTCCGCCTGCGCCGCGGGATCGAGGCGATCCCCGGATTCCACGTGCTCGGCGATCCCGCCATGTACGTGTGGGGCTTCGCCTCGGACACCCTCGACGTGATGGCGGTGGCCGACGCCATGGCCGAGCGCCATTGGTACCTCGGGCGCCAGCTCACCACGCCGCCGAGCCTGCACGTGGTGCTCACCCCGATCCACGCACCGGTCGTCGACGACTTTCTCCGCGACCTCCGCGAGGTGGCCGACGCCATCGGGCGAAGCGGGCGCACGGGAGAGAAGCGGTCGAACTACGCGACGTGAGCGCCACCGCAAGGCCGCGAGGGCCTCGGCGTCCGGGCGGGCGAGGAGCACGCGGAAGGTCATCCGGACCTTGCCACCCGGCGCTTCCTCTGTCCGACTCGATCCGGGCGTCGGGCCGACGTACCGCGCCCACGGTGAGCTGATGCGGGCCGCGCTCTGGGATCGGGCGGACAACACCATCACCTGGCACCTGATCCACGTGCTGGAGGAGTTGGAGAAGGAGACGTAGGGGGGCGCACCGGGCGCGTATTCGACTAGGCACGAAGGAGAACACCATGGCGCGGAAGAAGAAGACATCTCGGCAGCCGATGAAGAAGACCACCAAGAGAAAGACCGTAGCCAAGAGAAGGAGCGTAGCCAAGAGAAGGAGCGTAGCCAAGAGAAGGAGCGTAGCGATGAAGAAGGTTGTCCGGAAGAAACCGCGGCCCGCCCTGGTCAAGAAGGGCCCGGGCCAGTCGGCAGTTCCAGTAGCGAACCCATTTGCCGGCGACCCTTCGTCCACGTTCCTGATGGGCGGGATGATCCCGCCACCCGCTCCGTAAGAAGCAAGAGGCCCCCGGCGCGGCTAGAGACCGCGCCGAGGGCATGGCCGATCAACCCAGTCTCCCGCGAAGGAGTGTGACGATGGCCGACGGCATTGTACCCCCGCTCGCTGGTGAGGTCTCAACATCGCTGAGCAAGAGAA
>DATFUK010000214.1:0-2326 GCA_035260865.1 Candidatus Methylomirabilota bacterium
GAGGGCCGCGACGTGGCCGCGGTCGTCCACGCCACCACCGTGGCGACCAACGCCATCATCGAGGGCAAGACCGCGCGGGTGGGCATGCTCGTGACGCGGGGCTTCCGCGACATCCTGGAGATCGGCCGCCAGATCCGCTCCCGGCTCTACGACGTGCATCTCCAGAAGCCGGCGCCCCTGGTGCCCAGACGCTGGAGCCTCGAGGTCAGCGAGCGGCTCGACGCCGAGGGCGCCGTGCTCGAGCCGCTCGAGCTCGGTGAGGTGCGCGCGGCGGTGCGCCGCCTGCGGGAGGAAGGCGTCGAGGCGGTGGTGATCTGCTTCCTGCATTCCTATCTGAACCCGGCGCACGAGCGGGCCGCCGCCGCGGTGGTGCGCGAGGAGATGCCCGGGACCTGGCTCTCCGTCTCCTCGGAGGTGTGCCCGGAGTTCCGCGAGTACCTGCGCGGCAGCACCGCGGCGGTGAACGCGGCGGTCATGCCGATCGTGTCGCGCTACGTGGACGCGCTCGAGTCGCGCCTCGCCGCGCTCGGCGCGACGGCGCCGTTCTACGTGATGCAATCCAACGGCGGGGTCATGACCGCCGCGTCGGCGAAGGAGCGCCCCGTCTACATGGTCGAGTCGGGTCCGGCCGCGGGGGTCATCGCGGCGGGAGCGGTGGCCGCGCCGTATCGCTATCCCAATGTCCTGTCCTTCGACATGGGCGGCACCACCGCCAAGGTTGGCCTCATCCAGGACGGGCGCCTGCGGCTGTCCACCGAGATGGAGGTGGGCGCGCAGGCGGTGACGCCGCTCGGGGAGGGGCGGGGCGGCGGCTATCCGGTGCGGACGCCGGTGATCGACCTGGTGGAGGTGGGCGCGGGCGGCGGCAGCGAGGCCTGGATCGACGCGGGCGGCGCGCTCCGCGTGGGCCCGCGCAGCGCGGGAGCCCGGCCGGGGCCGGCGTGCTACGGCCAGGGCGGCGCGATGCCGACCATCACGGACGCGAACCTGGTCCTGGGCCGGCTCGACCCGTCGTTCTTCCTGGGGGGCGAGATGACGCTCGACGCCGACGCGGCGCGCCGCGCCATCGCCCTACGGGTGGCCGCGCCCCTCGGCCTCGATCCGCTCGCCGCGGCGAGCGGCATCGTGGAGATCGCCAACGCTCACATGATCGGCGCCATGCGCCTGGTCTCGGTGCAGCGCGGCTACGATCCGCGCGACTTCGTCCTGGTGGCCTTTGGCGGCGCCGGGCCGCTCCACGCCAACGCGCTGGCCCGCGAGCTCGGCATCCCCACCGTGCTCGTGCCCCCGAGCCCGGGCATCGCCTCCGCGGTGGGCATGCTCGTGACCGACATCCGTCACGAGTTCGTCGCCACGCGCCGGCTCCGGCTGGACGGCCTCGCTCCCGCCGCGCTGGAGGCGCTCTTCGCCGAGTTCGTGCGCGAGGGCGAGGCGCGCCTGACGCGCGACGGCGTGCCCGCGGCGGAGCGGCGGATGCTCCGGAGCGTCGACCTCCGCTACCACGGCCAGTCGTTCGAGCTGCCGGTGCCCGTCCCGCCCGGCCCGCTGTCGGTCGCCGACATGGCCCGGCTGCGCGAGCAGTTCGACGCGATGCACGAGCGGGCCTACGGGTACGCCGCCTCCGAGGATCCGGTGGAGCTGGTGAACGTCCGGCTCGCCGCGGTGGGCGTGACCCCGAAGCCTCGGCGTGCCCCGTTACCCGAGGGCGGCCCCGGCGCCGCGCCGGCCTTGAAGGGTCGTCGCGACATCTGGTTCGCGGAGGCGGGGGGCTTCCGCCCGACCGGGGTGTTCGATCGCGGCAGGCTCCTGCGCGGCAACGTGATCGACGGGCCCGCGATCATCGAGGAGCCCGACGCCAGCACGCTGGTGCACCCGGGCTGGACGGCCTCGGTGGACGAGCACGGCAACGTGGTGCTCCGCCCCTCGTCGCGCTAGCTCACATTCCCCCTTCACATTCCCCCTTCACATTCCAAGATAGGCGCGCCGCACCAGGTCGCTGTCGAGCAGGGTCTGGCTGGCCCCTTCGGCCACGATCCGGCCGGTCTGGATCACGTAGCCCCGCTCGGCGGCGGCGAGGGCGGCCGGCACGTTCTGCTCCACCAGCAGCACGGTGAGCCCCTCCTGGCGGTGGAGCATCTGCAGCACGTCCAGGATCGAGTCCACGATGCGCGGCATGATGCCGAGGCTCGGCTCGTCGAGCATCAGGAAGCGCGGCCGCGACATCAGCGCGCGCGCGATCGACAGCATCTGGCCCTCGCCGCCGGAGAGCGTGCCCGCCCGCTGGGCCACCCGCTGGCGCAGCACCGGGAAGAGCCCGAACACGCGC
>DATFUK010000215.1:0-3469 GCA_035260865.1 Candidatus Methylomirabilota bacterium
GTGGCCGCCGCTCGCGGCGGCCCGAGGCCCCTCCACGCCCAATTGCGGGATCTGGGCTACCTGGGCTGGAGCGAGCTCGTCTCGTTCCGCCCCGGACGTCGGTCCTAGCGCTCACGGCCGATCGCGCTGTAGTTGTGAGTCGCGCAACGGAGAAAACAACCTGCTGGCGCCGTTCCTGCGGCTAAAGACCTCAGGCCACCCTCAGAATTCCACGCACTTGCACGAGCCGAAGGCGATCGTAACCCGTTGGGGCCACCATCTGACCGGATCAGACCGCGATTTCGAACCGGAACTCGAGCGGTCTGTTCGCCGGCAAGTGGTTGCGGGCCCCCGCAACCAAACAAACCAAGGGCTTCGGAGACATTCTCCGGAGCCCTTGGCGCTTTCATTCAGCGTTTATTCAACGAGTCAACCCGCGAGCCGAATTGAGGAGGCCGGAGCGGGGGAGGCAGACACCAGCGATGCGCACGCACAAGAGGCAGCACTTCGTCCCGCAGGCTTACCTGAAGGCATGGTGCGATCCGACAACCCCAGCCGGGCAAGAGCCCTACGTCTGGCGCTTCGGCAAGGACGGGTCGGAATCGCGTCCCAAGGCCCCGGAGAAAATCTTCCGAGAGACGGAGCATCAAGGAGCGGGCGGAGACCGCGACGCCGGAACAGAGGCATGGGATCGCGACGCCGGGCGGAGGCTCATCAGGGCCGGCGTTCAGTTACGAGGACGTGAACCGCATGGCCGAGCAGCCGATGCAGACTATGCTCAGGCCGCAAATCACGGCCATCCCTCCCTCTACCCTCAAGCCATCGGGCGCACGCTGCCGTATTGCATCCCCCACGCGCACCGCGGGTGCGCTCGGCATGAGTGAAAGGCCGAATCCCGCAACATCGGATCTCGACGTGGACATTCGGTTCCATCGAGACCTTCGGCGAGGAGCCGCGGCGGCTACCCTTTCCAGCTCGGCGTGCTCGAAACCCGAGTCAGTTCAAGCCGACGATG
Organism: Candidatus Methylomirabilota bacterium; assembly: GCA_035260865.1. Classification (GTDB taxonomy): domain Bacteria; phylum Methylomirabilota; class Methylomirabilia; order Rokubacteriales; family CSP1-6; genus CAMLFJ01. Next base: position 995 of record DATFUK010000215.1, read on the forward strand.
AGGATCTGTGCGAGCAGACCAGCCCACACCGCAAGCGTGTAGGCCAGCCAGTCCTTCATGTGTCTACTTCGCGAGAGTAAGTCGAATACCCTCGGCGCCCACCCTGAGACTCGCGCCCTGGGTCGTGCTCTGGAGCTCGATGACCACCCCGTTCTGATTCCTCATCACGGTCGTGCCGGCGCCTCCGCCGGCCGTCGCCTCTGCTCCGACTGCCGCGTAGTTCCCCGCAAAGTCCGCGAGCTTCGCGAGGTGCGACACCTCCCCCTTCGCCGTGGCCCGGGTCGCTCCCACCTCTCCGACGGAAAGCCCTTGGACCTGCACGGGATACGTCCTCCCCTTATAGGTCAACACCCCGTGGCCCCAGCTAAATCCGACCCCGGCGGCCACCGAGCTCTCCGACAAGCTCAGGGTGGCGTCGGGCTTCCGGGACTGTGCCGCGGCCAGTCCGGCGACCATCATGGTAAGACTCCCGAGCGCCACCAGTTCGATCAGCAAACGACGCATCGCGATCCTCCTCATCCGGAGTTTGTCTTGTGAGGCGAACGCGCCACGCGGCGACGGGGATCAGGTGAGAAGTCCGCAAGATCACGCAACCCGCGGATGGGTGTCCCGGCCGCCGACCCAGTAGGAGAATCCCTCGGGAGTGATCCTGTATCGCAATGGTGACTGGCGGCGCCGCGTCCGATCGGGAGGGGACATGAGCCCAGATGGCTTGCTTTTTCTCGAGCATTACGGCGTCGTGATTTTGCCAGCCCTGGCCGTCGCCGAGCAGATCGGCGTGCCGCTCCCTGCCGTGCCGGCTCTCCTCGCGGTCGGGGCATTGGCCGCGCACGGCCGCATCAGCATCCTGCTCGTGCTCGGGGCGATCTCCGTCGCGGCGCTGGCTACCGACTTCGCCTGGTATGAACTCGGCCGTCGCCGCGGGGCAAGGGTGCTGGTGAGACTCTGCCAGCTGTCCCTCGAGCCCGACTCGTGCCTACGCCGGGCCGAGAGCATCTTCGCCCGCCACGGCGCCCGGAGCATGCTCGCCGCGAAGTTCGTGCCCGGCTTGACCACGGTCATGCCGCCGCTTGCCGGCGTTTTCGCGGTCGCACGTGGGCCGTTCGCTCTCTACGACCTCGCGGGCGTGCTGCTCTGGGCGGGCACGTGGCTGGCGCTAGGATACTTCTTCAGCGACACCATCGTCCTGATCGCCGCCCGAGCCACCGCGCTCGGGCACATGTTCGGCCTCGTCATCGCGACTGCACTCGCCGGGTACGTCCTTGTCAAGTACGGGCGCCGCCACCTGTTCCTGCGGAAGCTCCGCAAGGCCCGCGTCTCAGCGGAGGCGCTCAAGCGGCGGCTCGACGCCGGAGAAGACCTCACGATCATCGATCTCCGGACACCGCTCGAGGTGACGGCCACACCGTACGCCATCCCGGGGAGCTGCTGGCTGGCCGCCCACGCCATCCACGAGCACGAGGCCGAGTTCCTCCGGTCTCGGGATGTGGTGCTCTACTGCGCCTCCGCCTACGACGCGACGAGCGCCCGGGTGGCGCTTCAGCTGAAACGCAAGGGGATCACCCGGGTCCGTCCGCTGGAGGGCGGACTCGCCGCGTGGATGGCGTTGAAGTTTCCCGTTCGACCGGTTCACCACCCGGGTTTGGCTGATGACGGAAGCTCGGGCTGCGTACAGTCCACCGCCGCGTAGCCGATCCGGGTGAAGTGTCCAGGTTCCCGTGTCCCGCCGGCCGGTTTCGCTGGTTCTCGCGATGCAAGACTAGCTCGAGGCGCCCGCTATCCCGGCGCGCAACGACGCGGTCGTCTAGCCCTCTGGGTGCCTTGGCCCGGGTTCCAGCGGGGGTGAAGGAAGGGCACCCGGTTCATCCAAACTCAGTCACGGTAGGCCAAATGGAGTTCATGATCGGGAGAGGAGTTCGCCTGCCGGAGCGCGACGACCACGCGAAACCGGAAGGGCGACCTCGGGCCGCCGGCCACGACCTCGTTCTCTCCGACGGCAAGTGGCGCGGTGGCGACGTAACGATGACCGCCAATCTGTATCCTGTTCACGATGGTGCCGACGTAACTGCCGCGGTCGCGCACTTGAACGCCGTCGGGCCCGTGCTCGATGGCGAAATGGTTCCGCGAAACGTGGAACGGCTGGGTATCCGAGAGCTGGAGGTCGTTGGCTTCGATAGGCTGGGCTTCCCCGGCGACGGGGATGCGCCCAACGCGAAATGGCAAATGGGCGAGACGGAGGGCCCGGGCGGGAAAGATGACCGCCGCCGCCGCGGGCGTGAGACCGAATAGCACGACGTCGAAGGCCCGGTCCGCCGTGGACTCCACTGCGCGCGGCGACTGGCGTCCGTCGAGAGTGACGAGCAGCCGTTCATCGTCTAGTCCAATGTCCCCTCGACGCATCCCAGACCTCCGTTGTGCAACACTACCTATGCCTTTTTGAGGCGGCTCACGCCGGGGTCGGAAATTGGCCTGAAG
>DATFUK010000216.1:0-4266 GCA_035260865.1 Candidatus Methylomirabilota bacterium
TATGGGACGCGGGGCCCGGCATCGAGTCGGTCATCGTGCGGCTCCGGACAGGAGGTAGTCCACCGCGCGCCGGTGGCTCTCGAGCAGGCCGTCGAGCCGAGCGGGCTCGCCGCGGCCCCAGCCGCACTCGGTGGCCACCCCGAAGCCGCCGCCCACCGCGGCGCGGGCGGTGTCCATCCGCCGGCGGTCGCCCTCGACGTCGCGGTGGTGGATGAGCCCGAGGTAGAGGCGCGTGCGCGCGGGCAGGCCCAGCCCACGGAGCGGCGCGAAGTACGCGGCGTCGTCGCGCTCGCGCGGCACCGGCAGGTGGATGAAGTCGAGCGGCCGCCGGACCGCCGCGACGATGGCGCGGGTGAGCTCGGCGAGCACGCCCGCGTCGGCCGGCATCACCAGGTGCTCATCGGCCGGGCTGCCGTAGCAGAGGTGATAGCCCAGCTCGACGTCGGCGGGGACCGCGGCGCCGAGGCGCTCGAGCAGGGCGAAGATCTGCGTCTTGTAGTCGGCGGGGCGGGACGGGAAGTAGTTCTCGAACACCAGCACCTCCTGGCAGATGTCCCACTGGATGCTGAGCTCCTGGTGGGGGATGGCGGCCGTGATGTCGTCGAGGGCGCGGAGCAGTGACCGCTCGTAGACCCGGAGGTAGTCGTCGTGGGCGCGCGGGCTCACGTACATGCAGGCGCTCGACATCGCGGTGGGCAAGCAGACCTGGAAGCGCACACCCGGCGGCACCACGCCCTCGCGGCGGAGCCGCGTGAAGACGGCCCAGGATTCGCGCGCGGCCTCCGCGTAGCCGGTCGGGAACTCGACCGCATCGGGATCCACGCCGGGCCGGAACCGGAGGAGGTCGGTGCGGCGCAACAGCGAGCCGTCCCACTGGCGTAGCTCGAGCAGCCCCGCGTCGGCGTCCACCTCCATGGCGGGATGACGCTCGAGCATGGTCCGCTGCCAGTAGATCCAGCGGCGGCGCTCGCCGGTCTCCCCGTCGGGCATGCGCGAGAGCACCGGACCGAGCGCGGCCGAGAGCCGGCGGAAGACGTCTTCGGTGGAGGCGAGCGGGACGCTGCCGATCAGGTGCACGAGCCCCGTCGCGCTCATCGGACCAGGGCTCCCCGCTCGAGGGTGGCCACCCGATCGGCGATCGCCTCCGCGACGGCCGGCTCCCGCTCGGCGAATACGATCGTCGTGCCGGTGGCGCGCAGCGAGACGATCAGCGCGGCCATTCCCGGGCGATCCTCGAGAGGCAGGCGGCCGAGCGGCCCGTCGAGCAGGAGCACGCGCGGCGCCAGCGCCAGCGCCTGGGCCAGCTCGAGCCGCGCGAGCGCCGCGGCCGGGAGCTCGTCGCGCCGACGGCCCGCGTCGGCGGCGAGCCCGACGCGCTCGAGCAGCGCGGCGTCATGCGCGCGGCCCTCGATCCCGGGCCAGCGGCCCATGACCGCGCTGAGCGGGCCCCACCGGGGCCAGCGGCGCGCCACCGTGATCGTCTCGGTGACGCTCAGGGGCCAGGGCGGCATCGAGATCTCGCCGACCCGGACCAGTCCCTGGCGGGCGCGCTCGCGGGGATCCGTTCCCGTGATCTCCCGGCCGTCGTAAATGAGGCGGCCGGATTCGAACGGCAGCGAGCCGACCAGACAGCGCAGCCCGACCGTCTTGCCCGCCCCCGCGGGGCCGCAGAGCGCGAAGATCTCGCCCTCCTCGACGGTGAACGAGAGCGCGTCGAGCACCGTGACGACGCCCACGCGGCAGGTGAGCCCGACGACTTCGAGGATTCTCATGCGGGCCGCCACTGCGCGGTCAACGCGCGCACGCGCTCCATGAGGCCGCCCTGGTCCATCGTGGCCAGGCGCTGGCCGCGCACCACCGGGCGGCCGTGCACCCACACGTCGGTGACCGCCTGGTGGGACATCGCGTAGACCACGTTCTTCAGCAGGTGCGCCCGCGGATGGAGCGACGGGTGCTCGAGATCCACCGCCACCAGGTCGGCGAGCATGCCGGGGGCGATGTCGCCCGCGGGCACGCCCAGGAGCCGGCCACCCTCCACCGTGCCCATCGCGAAGGCCTGCTCGGCGGGGAGCCGGGTGCCGTCGAGGTGCCGCACCTTCTGGAGCAGCGCGGCCATGCGCATCTCCTCGAAGACGCTCAGGCGATTGTTGGTGCAGCCGCCGTCGGTGCCGAGCCCGATCCGGATGCCGAGGGCCGCCATCTCGGTGATACGGGTGATCCCGTCGCCCAGGATCATGTTGGACGAGGGGCAGTAGGCGAGCCCGGCCCCGCGATCGGCCATCAGGCGCAGTTCCTCGTCGTCGAGCCACACGCAGTGCACGCCGATCATGCGCGGACCCAGCACGCCCAGCTTGTCGAGCAGCCGGATCGGGGTGGCCCCGTGCTCGGCGAGCGTGCGCTGGCCCTCGTACTGGCCCTCGGCGGCATGGATGTGGAACTTGGTGTTGGCCTCCTCCGCGACCTCCCAGCCCGCGCGGATCATCGCGGGTGAGGCCCCGTGCGGACTGTGCGGCGCCGGCTGCACCGCCACCAGCGCGTCGCCGGTGTGCGCGCGGATCAGCTCGGCCACGCGCCGCGCGGCGTCGGCGGGCGTCTCGCGATAACGGGCGGGCGCGCCGTCCCAGTCGTACATCGTCCGGGCCAGCACGAGGCGGATCCCCACGTCGCGCGCGGCGCGGATGACCGCCTCCGCGTTCTCGTTGCCGCCGTCCTGGAGGTAGAAGAAGTCCACGCAGGTGGTGGCCCCGTGCAGCAGCATCTCGGTGAAGGCGAAGGCGGCGCCCAGGTAGATGCCCTCGCGGTCGAGGCGCGTGGAGTAGGGGTAGAGCACGCGGTCGCGCCAGGCCATGAAGTCGAGGTCGTCGCCCAGCCCGCGCAGCAGAGACTGGAAGGTGTGGCAGTGGGCGTTCACGGTGCCGGGCAGGAGGGCCTTGCCGGGCAGTCGGATGACGTCGGAGGTCGCGGCGGTGTCGGTCGGGGACGGCGGGGCGACCGCGGTGATCCGGCCATCGGCGATGCTCACGACGTGGCCGCTCACCTCCCGGCCGTTCGCGAACAGGAGGTCCGGCCAGAGACGCATCACGGCAGCATCTTAGCCCGCGTCCCCGGGCTGTGCTAGCCTCCGCTCGAATCCTGGACGGCTGTCGAAATGAAGCCCGGTCGGACGTCATCAGGGTGACCGACCCCCCTGACGGAGGACACCGATGAAATACACGATCCTGGTCTACGAGACCCAGGCGGCCTTCGGCTCCCGCACCGACGACCGCAAGAGAGAAGCCTACTGGGGCGCCTACCGGGCCTACACCCAGGCCCTGCAGGCCGCCGGCGTGATGATCGGCGGCGCCGGCCTGCAGCCGCCGCCGCTCGGGACCACCGTGCGTCAGCGCGACGGCAAGCGCCAGGTGCAGGACGGGCCCTACGCCGAGACCAAGGAGCAGCTCGGCGGCTTCTACGAGATCGACGTGCCCGACCTCGACACGGCACTGGACTGGGCCGGCCGCTGCCCCGCGGCCGCGACCGGTGCCGTGGAGGTCCGGCCCAACCTGTCCATGTGACCACCGTCTCCGTGCCCGGCGGCGACGCGCATCGCGCCGCGGAGCTCGCGGCCCGGGCCTCCTACGGGAGGCTCGTGGCCTATCTCGCGCGGCGCTGGCGCGACGTGGCGGCCGCGGAGGACGCGCTGGGCGACGCCTTCGTGGCGGCGCTCACCGCGTGGCCGCGCGATGGCGTGCCGGACAAGCCGGAGGCGTGGCTCCTCGCGGTGGCCCGGCGCCGGCTGCTCGACGCGGGCCGGCACGCCACCGTGCAGGGGCGCGCTCTCCCCGCGCTCCACGCGGCGGTGGACGAGGCGGACGGCGCGGCCGCGTCGGCGTCCGCCTTCCCGGACGAGCGGCTCGCGCTCCTCTTCGTCTGCGCGCACCCCGCGATCGACGAGGGGATGCGCACGCCGCTCATGCTGCAGACCGTGCTCGGGCTCGACGCGGCGCGCATCGCTTCCGCCTTCCTCGTGCAGCCCGCGGCGATGGGCCAGCGGCTGAGCCGCGCCAAGGCCAAGATCCGCGACGCCGGCATCGCCTTCGCCGTGCCGGAGGCGAGCGAGCTGCCGCCGCGCCTCGAGGCCGTGCTGGACGCGATCTACGCGGCTTACGGCAGCGGCTGGGACGATGTCGCCGGCGCCGATCCGCGCCGCAAGGGCCTCACCGTCGAGGCGATCGAGCTCGGCCGGCTGCTGCTGCGGCTGCTGCCGGGCGAGCCCGAGGCGCAGGG
>DATFUK010000217.1:0-2768 GCA_035260865.1 Candidatus Methylomirabilota bacterium
GATCCGCGCCCGCTTCCGGCTCTAGCGCCGACGCGCCGCGCGTCCGGCCCGTCCGCTACCGGACCATGATGCCGCCGAAGGATCCGTAGCCGTCGGTTCCGTAGCCCGATGAGAAGCCGGAGGGGCCGGTCGGGCAGGCGCCGACGATCCTCCAGATGCCCGGCGAGGTCATGACCCGCAGCTCGCCCGCGATGCACATGGAGGGCATGGGCCGGCCGCCGGCGCTCGAATCCACGCGCAGGGGCGCCGGGCTGGGCACCGGTTTGATCTGCATGAGCGCGGTCTCGGCGGCGATCAGCCGCTGGACGGCCTCCCAGTGCCGGGCGGCGCGGAGCTGGTCTTCGCTGAGCGCGGGGTTGCCGATCCCGACGGGCCCGATCCACTCGGCCGCGTCGCGGTGCGGCGCGGGCACGTCGATCCGGTACTGGGTGACCTTGCTCGCGCCCTTGTCGTCGGTGTACCGCCACTGCGCGTCCGCCTGGCCGGCCAGGAGCAGCAAGCCGGCGCCGAGCCCAACCGCCATCGCAAACCGTGTCATGGATATCTCCTGTCGAGTCGTGTGAACCACACGAGCGACAACGCAAGAGCCAAGCCACCCCATCAGCGTCGGCGAATCGCGGTGTTAGGGCGCGGCCCGCAACGATTGCGTCTGGACCGATTCCCCCAGGGCCGGAAGAGAATTGCCCAGGTTGGGCCCCACGACGGGCCCGGCGCGCCGCTCAGCGGATCACGGCCCGCAGGCGCTCGAGCGCGTCGGGGCCCTCGAACTGCAGCGTGCGCAGCCCGATCCGCGCGGCGCCCTCCACGTTGTCCGCGCGGTCGTCGACGAAGAGCGTGCTGGCCGCGGGCAGGGCGAGCCGCTCCAGGCAGAGCTCGTAGATGCGCGGATCCGGCTTGGAGAGGCCGACCTCGCAGGAGATGACCACCGCGTCGAAGCGCGCCTCGAGCGGCCAGCGCGTCCGCACCCGCGCCATCACCTCGGGGCCGCTGTTCGAGAGGAAGGCGGTGCGGCCCCCGGCGCGGCGGAACTCCGCAGCGAGCGTCCAGACCGGGTCGTTGTAGACGCTCCACGAGGCGACGTCGGTCTCGATCAGCCACGTGAGATCGCCCGCATCCAGCCCGGGGGCGCCGGGCCGGGACGCGGCCGCCACGCGGCCCCAGTACGTCGCGGCGGAGAGATCGGCGTCGTAGGCGTGCCGGTGCTGCCAGTAGGCCGCCCGGAAGGCGGCGGGATCGGCGCCGAGGCGACGCGCCGCCCCGTCCATCCACGTCTGATCCTGAGGGTGGGTCAGCACGTTGCCGTAGTCGAGGATGAGGCCGGCGGGCCGGGCCATGCGCTCGATGCTACGCGACCCGGGCGCTCCGACAAAGCGGAGCCGGCGTGTTACGATGCGGCGATTCATCACGAGCCGGAGAGGGAGGCGCGCGCGGTGGCGACGCAGGACGAAACGGTGGTGACCCGCGAGGGGCCGGTGATGACCCTGACCTTCAACCGGCCCGAGTCGCGCAACGCCATGACCTGGGGCATGTACGATCGCCTCGTCCAGGTGTGCGAGGAGGTGGACGCCGACGACTCGGTGCGCGTGCTCGTTCTGCGCGGGGCCGGCGGCAAGGCCTTCGTGGCGGGCACCGACATCAGCCAGTTCAAGGTCTTCGACCGGGCCGAGGACGGCATCGCCTACGAGCGCGACGGGGACGCGCGCATGGCCCGGCTCGAGTCGGTGCGCAAGCCGGTCATCGCCCAGATCGAGGGCTTCGCGGTCGGCGGCGGCTTCCGGATCGCCACCGCCTGCGACCTGCGCATCGCCACCCCGGACGCGCGCTTCGGCGCGCCGATCGCGCGCACGCTGGGGAACTGCCTCTCGATGGCCGCCTACGCGAGCTTCCTGGACGTGTTCGGGCCCTCGCGGCTCAAGGAGCTGATCTTCACCGCGCGGCTCCTCACCGCCCAGGAAGGGCACGCGGCGGGCTACGTGCACGAGATCGTGCCCGCGGAGACCATCGCGGCGCGAGTGACCGCGCTGGCCCACCAGATCGCCGAGTATGCGCCGATCACGCTCCGGGTCACCAAGGAGTCGATCCGGCGCCTGTCCGCGAGCCGGGCGCTCCCGGACGACGAGGACCTGATCGCGGCGACCTACATGAGCGCCGACTTCCGGGAAGGGGTGCGCGCCTTCCTCGACAAGCGCAAGCCCCGCTGGAGCGGCAAGTGATCCGCGCGGTGCCGGGCCGCGCCCCGCGGGTGCACGGGGAGGCCTACGTGGACCCGGCGGCCCAGGTGATCGGGGACGTGACCATCGAGGCGGGAGCCAGCGTGTGGCCGGGCACGGTGCTGCGCGGCGATCAGGACAACTACGTCAAGCTCGGGCGCAACTCCAACGTGCAGGACAACTCGGTGCTCCACGTGACGCCCCAGTTCCCGTGCATCGTCGGCGACAACGTGACGATCGGCCATCGCGCGGTGGTGCACGCCTGCGTGATCATGAACAACTCGCGCATCGGCATCGGCGCGGTGGTACTGGACGGGGCGGTGGTGGAGGAGGGCGCGCAGGTGGGCGCGGGCGCCCTGGTGCCGCCCGGCAAGGTGGTGCCCGCGGGCTGGCTCGTCATGGGCGTGCCCGCCAAGCCTGTCAGAAAGATGACCGAAGAGGAGCTCGAAGACATCCGCAGGAACGCCGTCGAGTACCTGGAGCTCTGGCACCGCGACTACCGACAGTAACTCTCCCACTCAGCCCTCGCCTCACCGCTCGAAGCGAGCGTTTCGACTC
>DATFUK010000218.1:0-5366 GCA_035260865.1 Candidatus Methylomirabilota bacterium
GGCCCAGAGATGCACCTGCGAGTCGACGATGTCCATCTCGGTCTCTCCTGAGGAGCGGGTTTACCGCGGGGCCTTGAGCCGGAGATCCTCGTACGGCGCCGAGTACGAGAAGCCCTTGATGTGATCCACGCACGCTTCTTCGACCCGGGGACCGACCCCCCAGAGGAAGGCGAGCTCGTAGATGGGAACGTACATGGCCCGGTCCTGCATGATCTGCTGGATCTGGTGCAGCATGCCCTCGCGCTTCTTGCGGTCCAGCTCGCGGGCCTGGCGCTGGAACAGCGCCTCGATCTCCGGCACCTCGCCCGCCGAATAGATGCCGCCCTTCGTCACGTAGACCTCGATGCGGGTGGCCGCGTTGCCCGCGGGGGCGCCCAGGCCCATGATCACGCCCCGGATCTTGTGCTCGCGCCACGCGGTGAGGAAGGCGGCGCGCTCCATGGTGCGGAGACGGGTGCGGATGCCGACGGCCTGCAGATAGCCGCCGATGGCCTCGGCCAGCGAGAAGAATGGCGGAAACGGGGTGAGGTCGCCCGCGTCGAAGCCGTTGGGGTAGCCGGCCTCGGCGAGGAGTTTCTTGGCCCGGGCGGGGTCGTAGGCGGGCGGCGGATACGCCCGCGCGAAATCGAGGACGCGCGGGATGAGGCCCCCGGTGGGATGCGAGAGGCCGAGCGTCTCGGCCTGGTTGAGCCCGTCGCGGTCGAGGGCATGGCTCGCGGCCAGGCGGACGCGCCGGTCGTGCCACGGCGACTTGGGATCCCACTGCTCGGGCAGGTCGAGGAAGACCACACCTGGCGGCATGGCGGCGGCGAGGCGCAGGCCCGGCGTGCGCTTGACTTCCTGCGCGGTGGGGCCGCTCAGCAGATAGACGATGTCCACGTCGCCCGCCTTGAGCGCGGCGGCCCGCGTCGTCTCGTCCGGCATGCTGCGGAAGACGAGGCGCTTGACCGAAGGGACTTTTCTCCAGTAGCCCTCGAACGCTTCCATCACCAGATCGATGCCCGGGTTGAAGCTCACCACCCGGTACGGGCCGGCCCCGATCGGCGCCTTCTTGAAGCCGTCATCGCCCACCTTCTCCACGTACTTGCGTGGCACGATCCACGCCGCGCCGGTGGCCGACGTGCCGTAGAAGGTCATGAAGTCCGGCCACGCCTCCCGGAGGCGGAAGCGCACCCGCCCGGCGTCCACGATCTCGACGTCGCGCACGCGGTCTCGGAGCAGCTTGGCCGCGGCGCCCTTGTAGCGCTCGAATGAGAACTTCACGTCGTCCGCGGTCACCGGGTCGCCGTTGTGGAACTTCGCGTTCTTGCGCAGGACGAACTCGTAGACGAGCCCGTCCTTCGAGACAGTCCAGGACTCGGCCAGGCTCGGGGTGTTCTCCCCGCCCGGCATCGGCTTCACCAGCGCGTCGTGCACCGCGTAGAGCACCATGAACGGGTTGATGAACGCCTCGGTGTCGCTCGGATCGAGCCACTTGGTGGCCAGCGTGACGTGCAGTCCCCAGGTGAGCGTGCCCTCGGGCGCGGCGGCGGCGGGGGCGTGAAGGCCGACGAACGGGAACAGGACGACGACGGCAACGAGCGCGCGACGAAGGAGGAACGGTCTCACCATGACACCTCCGGTCCGTTCGGTCGGCTAATGGTACACCGGCGCGGCGGGCAGCCGGGCGGGGTCGAAGGGCTCGAGATCGAGCGACGTGGCGTGACCGTCCGCGATGAGCTCGGCCAGCGCCAGGCCGGTGCCGGGCGCGTTGAGCATGCCCCAGGGGCCGTGGCCGGTCGCCACGTAGGCGCCCGCCGCGCCGGGGACGCGGCCGATCAACGGGATGCCGTCCTCCGCGATCGGCCGGTAGCAGGCCTGGCGGCGCTCGATGGGCGCGGCGGCCAGCGCGGCGGAGACGCGCCCGGCGGCGCGGGCCAGCGTGGCGCAGCCGGCGTCGCTCACCTCCACGCCCTCCGCGGACTCCGGCAGCGGCTGGCGATCGGCCATGCCGCACACGTAGACGGTGCCGTCGGGGCGCGGGATGACTTCGGGCTCGATCGCGCGGCCGTCCGCGGTGCGGTAGTCCATGAAGAGCGCGTGCGCGGGCACATCGGCGGCGATGAGCGTCACGCTGTAGCCCTTGAGCCCATGGATGCTCGGCAGCGCGAGACCCTTCACGCGGCCCGTCCACGGGCCCATCGCGAGCACGACCGCGTCGGCCTCGATCGTCTCGCCGTCCACCGTCACGCCACTCACCTCGCGGCCGCGCGTGGTCACGGCCTGGACGACGCCCTTGCGGAGCTCGGCCCCGCGCTCACGGGACGCGTCGATCAGTGCAGTCGTGAAGAGGGCCGGGTGGACCTGGGCCGTCGTCTCGGTCGAGCCGAGCGCGCCCGCCACGATGGCGGGGCCGTCGATCCAGCGTGGCGCGGGGATCCGGTGGCCGCCCGCCACCGCGCCCTTCTCCCGCGCGGCCAGCATGTAGGTGTCCATTCGACGATACCCATAGTCTGACCCGATCTCGCGCGCCAGCTCCGCGTGGAGCGCGAAGCTCAGCCGCGCCAGCGGGCCCACCTCGGTGTTGTCGCACCAGTCGAGCGCGAGGAAGCCGCCGGACTTGCCGGAGGCCGCGCAGGCCACGCCGGAGCGCTCGACCACGGTGACCGCGACCCCGCGCCGGGTCAGGTAGTAGGCCACCGCGGCGCCCATCACGCCGGCGCCGCAGACGATGACGTGCCGAGGAGAGGTCATGGCCGGTCCGCCGCACAGGGTAGTACAATCCCCCGCGAACCCCCAGTCCAATCGCCAGGCCGATCAGAGGAGGGCTTCTCATGGACCACGGCGTCGTCATGTTCCCCACCGAGTACTCGATCGCTCCGGACGAGCTGGCGCGCGCCCTCGAGGAGCGCGGCTTCGAATCGGTGTGGTTCCCCGAGCACACCCACATCCCGGGGAGCCGCAAGAGCCCATGGCCGGGCGGGGGCGAGCTGCCCCGCGACTACTGGTCGTCCTACGATCCCTTCGTCGCGCTGATGGCGGCGGCCGGAGCGACGAAGCGCCTCAGGCTCGGCACCGGCATCTGCCTCGTGATCGAGCGCGATCCGATCGTCACCGCCAAGGAGGTGGCCACGCTCGACCGGCTCTCGGGCGGCCGCGTGCTCTTCGGCATCGGGGGCGGCTGGAACGCCGAGGAGATGGAGCACCACGGGACCGCGTGGAAGAGCCGCTGGCGGGTGCTGCGCGAGCGCGTCCTCGCGATGAAGGCGATCTGGACGCAGCGCGAGGCGAGCTACCAGGGCGAGTTCGTCCGCTTCGAGAAAATCTGGGCCGATCCCAAGCCCCTGCAGAAGCCGCACCCGCCCGTCATCATCGGCGGCGACGGGGAGCGCACCTTCGACCGCGTCGTCGAGTTCGGCGACGGCTGGATGCCGATCATGCGCCCGCACGCCAACCCGGCGGAGAAGATCCCCGCGTTGCGCGCCCGGCTCCAGGCGGCCGGGCGCGATCCCCGGTCGGCGCCGGTCTCCATCTTCTTCGCGCCGCCCAAGCGGGAGGCCCTCGACGCGCTCGCGGCCGCCGGCGTCATGCGCGCCATCTTCGGGTTGCCGTCGGAGCCGCGCGACACGGTGCTGCCGCGGCTCGACGCCTACGCGAAGCTGCTGCGGGCCGGCTAGCGCGGGGCCGCCGCGGCCCGGAAGTTGCGCCGCCACGCGCCGCTCAGGACGAAGCGCGGGAAGGTGATCCACTGCTCGACGACGAAGCGGCTCGCGAAGTCGAGCGGCCCCGCGAACGGCGTCGGTGTCTCGCGCTCCCGCGCGTGCCCCCGGCCCTCGATCAGGACGCCGGCCACCAGGCACCCCACCCCGAGGCCGATGGCGAGCGCGGACCGGATCCCGGCGCCGAGCACCAGGATCAGCGTGCCCGCCTGGAAGAGGGGCACCGCCACCAGGTGGACCAGCAGGTTCACGCGGTCCTGGTGCTTGGCCGCGTAGTCGCTCCACTGCCATGCGAGCAGGTTCCGTCTGATCATGTCGCGTCGGGGGGTCCGTTGGGAGCGACCAGGATCTTGCCCACGCGCTCGCCGCGCTCCGAATGCGCCACCGCGGTCCGGATGTCGTCGATCGAATAGACCTTCTCGACGGGGGCGGTGAGCAGGCCCTGCCGGACCTGCTCGCCCAGCTCCGCGTAGATCGCCCGGATCTCGACCAGCGAGCGGGTGGCGAGCGCGCGCCCGAGGATGAAGCCGACCAGGGTCTGCCCCTCGCCGATGAGCTTGCCGCGCGGCATGACCGGGTCCTCGCCGCTCATCGAGCCGTAGTTGCAGACCACGCCGCCCTCGCCCACGCAGGCCGAGATCCGCGCAGCGGCGCGGCCGGAGATCGCGTCGAGGCCGAGGCGGATGGACGCGCCGCCGGTCCGCTCCTTCACCACGTCCGCGAGCTCCGGCCCGTCGACCACGCAGACGTCCGCGCCCAGCGCGGTGAGCTCGGCGAAGAGCGACTCGCGCCGCACCACGTTCACCGTCCGGACGCCGCGCGCCCGCGCCAGCCGGATCACGAAGCGGCCGACCGCGGAGTTCGCCACGTTCTGGACGACCCAGTCGCCCGGCCGGAGGGCGACGAGGTCGGAGAGCAGGAGCCGCGCGGTCGGCGGGTTGATGCGGAGCATGGCGGCCTGGCGATCGTCCAGGCCCGCGGGCACCGGGATGACGTCGTCGCCCTTCACGCGGCGGCGCTGCGTCCAGTTCTCGCGCTGCAGGTTGATCACGCGATCGCCGGGCTTGACGTGGGAGACGCCGGCGCCCACCGCGGCGACGCGGCCGACACACTCGGCGCCGATCCCGGCGGGCAGGGCGGGCCGCAGGCGATAGGTCCCGCGGCACATCGAGAGATCCGCCGGGTTGATCGGGAAGGCGAGCACGTCGAAGACGACCTCGCCCGGCGCGGGCGCGCCCACGTCCGGCACCTCCACGCAGCGGACCGCCTCCGCGGGCGCCCCGTAGCGCTCGAGCAGGACCTGCTTCATCGCGCCGCCGGCTCGGCGGGATCGCCCCCGATGGTGGTGCGCTGCATGAGGCGCTGGTGGCGCGCGGTGTCGTAGGGGGTCGCGCGGTGGAGCACGCAGCGGTTGTCCCAGACCACCGCGTCGCCCTCCTCCCACTCGTGCCGGTAGACGAACTCGGGCTGGGTGACGTGATCGAGCAGGGTCCGGAGCAGCGCGCGGCCCTCGTCCACCGGTAGACCCTCCACGTGGGAGGCGTGCGCGCCCAGGAAGAGGGCGCGGCGGCCGTTCACCGGGTTGGCCCGCACGAGCCGGTGGCGCGATGAAGCAGGTCCTGCTCGAGCGCTACGGGGCGCCCGCGGAGGCGGTCCGCTGCGTGGAGG
>DATFUK010000219.1:0-2976 GCA_035260865.1 Candidatus Methylomirabilota bacterium
CCGTCGTTACGCCGGTCAGGCGGGCGCGGAGTGGAGGCGCAGCCGCGCCACCACCGGCAGGTGATCCGACGCGACGCGGGCCAGGCGGCTCCGGTGCACGCGAAAGCCGTCAGCGCCCAGGCCCCGGTCCCAGTAGATGCGATCGAGCGGGAAGATCGGAAGCGGCGCCGGATGCGTGCGACGGATGCGGGGCCCGCTGAGCTCGCGGCGCAGCGTGCGGCCAACCGCGCCCGGAAACCACTCGTTGAGATCGCCCACCACGATGCGCGGGCCGGTCAGCTCGTCGTGCAGGATGTGCTCCCGCACCAGCATGCGGACCTGCTCGGCCCGCTCGCGGATCTTGAGCCCGAAGTGCACGTTGAAGACGTGCAGGAGCCCCTCCGACCTGGGCATCTCGAGATCCAGGCGGATGCCGCCGCGGGGCTCGCGGTCGGGCTGTGAGAGATCGAACGTACGGCTGCCGCGAATGGCCAGACGGGTGAGGACCGCGTTGCCGTAGGGCAGGCCGTCCCGCTCCCGCGTGGGGCCCATCGCGACCTGCAGGCCGAGGCGCTCGGCCAGCCCGAGGGCCTGGGGGCGGAACACCTCCTGCAAGCCGACCAGGTCGGCGTCGATCTCCTCCAGCACCTGGGCGATCCGATCGAGATCCACGCGGCGGTCGAGTCCCGCGCACTTGTGAATGTTGTAGCTGGCGACGGTGAAGGTCATGTCTTCAGCATACCGGGCCAGGCAACCGCGACCAAGAAGAAGCGCTGCGACGCCCTGCCGGTGGGCGCGCCCCGGGGGCGACGCCTTGCAATGAATGCGCGGGCTTTGCTAGTCTCGACGCGAGGTTTCCTTGAGTCCACGCACCGCCAGCCGCGCGCCCGCCATCGTGGCCTCCGTCCGCGAGTTCGTGGAGCGGGACGTGATGGCGGCGGCCCCCGCCCTCGAGCACGCCGACCGCTACCCGCACGAGCTGGTGGACCGCATGAAGCGCATGGGCCTCTTCGGGGCCCTCGTGCCCACCGACTACGGCGGCCTCGGCCTCGACGTCACCACCTACGCGCAGGTCATCGAGGAGCTGTGCCGGGGCTTCATGTCCCTGGCCGGGGTCATCAACAGCCACACCATGGCCGCCCTCATCGTGCTCAACCACGGCACCGACGAGCAGCGGCTCCGCCTGCTGCCGCGCTTCGCGAGCGGGCAGGCCCGGGGCGGCCTCTGCCTCACCGAGCCCCACGCAGGTTCGGACGTGCAGGCGATCCGCACGGTGGCCCGGCGCGAGGGCGACCGCTACCTGCTCTCCGGCTCGAAGATGTTCGTGACCAACGGCCGCGAGGGCAACACCTTCGCGCTCCTCGCCCTGACCGATCCCGCCGAGTCCCCCCGGCACCGCGGCATGTCCTGCTTCATCGTCGAGAAGGGCGCCCCCGGCCTCGAGGTGGTGAAGTCGATCGCCAAGCTCGGCTACAAGGGCGTGGACACCGCGGAGCTGGTCTTCGACGGCTTCCCCTGCCCGGTCGCGAACCTGGTGGGCGGCGTGGAGGGCCGCGGCTTCAAGCACGTCATGTCCGGGCTGGAGGCCGGGCGGATCAACATCGCGGCGCGCGCGGTGGGGGTCGCCCAGGCCGGCCTCGACGAGGCGGTGCGCGCCGCCCGCGCCCTGCCGGAGCCGCCCGCCGCGCTCGCGGACATCGCCACGCGCGTGGAGTCGGCGCGGCTCGTCACCTACTGGGCCGCCGCCATGAAGGACCGCGGCGACCGGTGCGATCTCGAGGCGGGCATGGCCAAGCTCCACGCGTCCGAGGCGGCCCAGGCGGTCGCGGTGGAGGCCATGAAGATCCAGGGGGTGCGTGCCCAGCTCGCGTCCGGCCTGGTGGAGCGGCTCTACCGCGACGCTCCGCTCATGATCATCGGCGAGGGCACCAACGAGATCCAGCGGCTCATCATCTGCCGCAACCTGCTCGAGCGGTACGGGGAGCGGACCGGCGCGCTGACCTCGCGCGACGAGCTCCCGGCGGAGCAGAAGCAGCTCGTGCTCGCGGTGCGCCAGGCCGTCGAGAAGGACGTCGTCCCGGTGGCCGCCGAGCTGGACCAGGGCCGCCGCGATCCCGACGCCCTGGTCGCGCAGCTCGCCGGGCTCGGCATCTTCGGCGCGCTGGCCGACGTCGAGCACGGTGGCCTCGGCCTGCCGCTCGCGACCGCCGCCATGATCGTGGAGGAAGTGGCGCGTGGCTCGGCGGCGCTCGCCGTCTGGCTCTCCGCCCAGCTCGCGGCCACGCTCGCGGTCGCGCGCAGCCTCTCGCGGGAGACGCGCGAGCGGCTGCTGCCGCCGATGACGCGGGGCGAGCGCTGGACCGCGCCGGTGGCCGGCGCCTCCATCGGGGCGCGGCGCGCGGGCGCGGACTGGGTCCTGACCGGATCCGCGCCGGTCGTCCCGAACGCGGGCCGGGCCAAGCTGTTCCTGGTCAACGCCGCGCTGGAGAACGGGGGCGCCCGCTGCTTCGCGGTCGAGGCGGGGCGGGCGGGCCTGACGGTGGGCCTGGCCTCCGACACCGTCGGTCTTCGCGGCCTGGGCGCCGCGGACGTGGTCCTGGTCGGCGTCCGGCTCGGCGCGGCGGCGACCCTCCGGGAAGGCGGCGAGATCCTGCTCGAGGCCGTGACCAATGTCGGCGCCGCCGCCACCGCGGTGGGCCTGGCCCAGGCCGCCTTCGAGGCCGCGCTGCGCTACTCGCAGCAGCGGTCCACCTTCGGCAAGCCGATCTGCCAGCACCAGGCGGTGCAGCTCAAGCTGGCCGACATGGCGACCGCGATCACCGCGGCGCGGCTCCTGACCGGGCGCGCGGCGGAGCGCCTCGACGCCGACGCGCGCGACGACACCGGCGCCGCGATGGCGCGGCTCGCCGCGGGCGAGACCGCCTACATGGTGACGCTCGAGGCCATGCGCATCCACGGCGGCTACGGCTACACGAGCGAGTTCCCGGTGGAGCGCTA
>DATFUK010000220.1:0-4842 GCA_035260865.1 Candidatus Methylomirabilota bacterium
GGAGCGGATCTGGCGGCCGATCTCCAGGATGTCGCGGAAGCCCCGCGTCACGAGCATGCCCACCCGCGCGGTCTTGCCCTCGATGATGGCGTTGGTCGCCACGGTGGTGGCGTGGACGACCGCGGCCACGTCGCGGCCCTCGGCCCCGCATTCCGCGAGCCCGCGCTCCAGCGCCCCCATGAAGCCCTTGGCCGGGTCCTCCGGGGTGGTGAGCACCTTGACCACCCGCACGCGGCCGGTCTCTCCGTCCACGAGCGCGGCGTCGGTGAACGTCCCGCCGATGTCGATGCCAACGCGCCACGTCGTCATGGCGCTCTCCTGGTCCGCGCGTCCGCGGTGGCGGCCGCGTCGAGGACCCCGGTGGCGGGATCCACGACCACCCCGTAGACCGCGCGGGCGCGCTCCGGGGAGATCTTGCCCTGGGCCACGTCGGCGGCCACTCGCGCCGCATCGCGCTCGATCGCGGCCTCGGTCCCGCCTCCTCCCGGAGTCTGCACGCTCACCACGTCGCCGGCCGCGAGCTGGAAGGTGATCTTGGAGGGCAGCTCGCGCGCCGCTGCGGTCTCGGGGTTGAGGATGTACTTCGCGGGCCGCGCGGCCCCGCCGCCGAAGAGCCCCCAGGGCGCATAGCGCGCCTTGTCGGAGAGGATCGAGAAACTCGGCTCGTGGCCGGGGAAGGCGTAGTCGCGCCGCACGCCGAGGCCGCCCCGGTGCCGCCCGCCGCCCTCCGAGTTCTCGATGAGGGCGTAGCGCAGGATGCGCACCGGGTAGTTGGCCTCGGTCTCCTCGATCGGCGCGTTCTCGGTGTTCTGGAAGTGCGCCTGCACCGCGTCCATGCCGTCGGTGGTCAGGGTGGCCCCGTAGCCGCCCGCGATGGTCTCGTAGTAGGTGAAGTACTCGCCGGTGCCCGGGTTCATGCCCCCGAACGCGATGTTGCACACGCAGCCCTTCGTGCCCGCGACCACGCGGTCGGGCAGCGCGCCGGCCAGCGCCTTGAACAGGAGGTCGCAGAGCTGCATGGCGATCTCCCAGCCCGCGGCCACCGCGGCGGGATGCTGCGCGTGCACCACCGAGCCGGGCCGGCTCCGGATGTCGATCAGGCGGTAGAAGCCGTCGTTGACCGGGATGTCCGGATCGATCAGGCACTTGAGCACGTACACCACGCCCGAGTAGGTCTGCGAAGACGTCGCGTTGGTCGGCGACTTGCGCTGCTCGTCGCAGCCGGTGAGATCGACGGACAGGCGGCCCCGCTCGATCGTCACGGTCGCCGCGAGCTTGACCGGCTGGTCGGTGACGCCGTCGCCGTCCATGAGCATGTCCGCCGCGAAGCGGCCGTCCGGGAACTCCGCGAAGGCCGCGCGCGTCCGCCGCTCGGTGTAGCGGAGGAGCTCCTCGAGGTACTGGGTCAAGACGGCCCCCCCGTGCTGCGTGGCCAGGGCTTCGATCCGCTGCGCCCCCAGACGGTTCGCGGCGGTCTGGGCGCGGAAGTCGCCGGAGATCTCGCGGGTGCCGCGAAAGTTCGACCGGATCATCGCGAAGAGGTCGCGGTCGATCCGGCCGTCCTTCACGAACCGAACCGGCGGGATGACCAGCCCTTCCTGGTAGATCTCGCTCGACACCCCGATGCTGCCCGGGGCGCCACCCCCCACGTCCACGTGGTGCGCGATGTTCGCCACGTAGCCGAAGAGGGCTCCCTCGTGGAACACGGGCGTGATGAGCGTGATGTCGTTCAGGTGCACCCCGCCCAGGTAGGGGTCGTTGATGAGGATGCCGTCGCCCGGGGCGAGCCGCTCGGCCCCGTAGCTGGCGATGGCCCGGGGCACGATGTGGGCGAGCGAGCCCAGGTGCGAGGGCTGGGCGAAGGCCTGGGCGATCGTCCGCAGGTCGCGGTCGAAGAACGCGCACGAGAAGTCGCCGCGCGTCTTGATGTTGGTCGAGTAGGCGGCGCGGCGGAGCGTCGCCCCCATCTCCTCGGTGATCGCGAGGAGCGCGTTGCGGATGACCTCGAAGCGAACCGGATCGACGTCGGACGCGAGGGCGCGGGTCGGCGGAGTCGTCATGGCCCGGTCATGGTACCGCTACCCGCCCGCGGGCGGCGCCGCGATCTCGCGCGTGACCCGGCACGGCGGGTAGCCCCACGACGGGCAGTAGACGTGCTGGGGGATCGGCAGATCGGCGCCGGCCACGATCAGCGTGAGATCGTCGGGCTCGCGCACCGCCGGGATCGAGCCGGTCTCCGCGGCCGCCGTCGCCCACTCCGGCCAGTCGGTCGCCCGCACCGCGGTGCGAATCCACGAGTCGCGCCACACCTCCGCGGGAAGCCGGCCGCGGGTGTACAGCTCGCGGCGCACGTCGGCACGGGTGCGCCCTTCCGCGGCGAGCCGCCGCGCGGTGAAGGGTGAGAGGATCACGGCCGCCTTGCCGCTGTGCAGGATGCCGAACAGCGAGGCGGCCGAGCCGATCACGCTGGCCAGCTCGCCGAGGCCGCCGGTGACGTTGATCACGGTCTCGGCCCGCAGCACCGTGACCGTGCTCTGCTCGGGGCGGTAGCCCATCTCCACGTGCAACGACGGCCACGGCGTATCCTCCCGCTCGGCCAGGCAGAGGCTGTAGCGCGCGGGCTGGCCGAGCCCCGCGAACGACACCGCGCCCGGCCACCCGCCGCCCAGGTTGGTCATGACGAGGCGCACCGCACGGCCGATGGCCGCGTTGGCCGGCCAGCCCGGGCCGAGCGCGCCCCACCCCGCGTTGATGCCGAGCCGCCGGGCCGCCGGCCCGTTCACGATCAGGAGCGGCGCCACGTTCTCGTCGGTGGTCTGCACGCCGCGCAGGTTGAACGCGGGGTCGAGGATGGCCTGCACCCCGGCCAGCACCACCGGGAAGTACTCCGGCCGGCAGCCGGCCATCACCGCGTTGGTCGCCACCTTCTCGACGGTGGCGACGCCGCCGAGCGGCTCCACCTCGCCGAGCGAGACGTGGCGCTCGAGCGGGCTCTGCGCGAGCGTCTCTTCCACGCGGCCAAGGGTGGGCGGCACGATCGGCAACCCGTCGGTCCAGCCGCGGAGCCGGTACAGGCGATCGACCTCGGCGGTGGGGTCGGCGCCGCGGACCAGCTCCACGCGCTGGCGCGGGAACTCGCCGGCCAGCGGCGTCCGCGCGAGGAGCCCCTTCTCCTCCGCGCGGGCGCGCAGGGTGTCGTCGATCCATTCGCCCGAGGCGCGCTGGCCCGCCGGCAGCAGCACCCAGAGCGAGTCCACGCGGACGCGCGCGCCCTAGCGGGCTCGGGCTTCGCGGAGCAATCGCGTCCAGTCCGCGGGCAGACGGATCGCCTTCGTCGTCGGATAGCCGAGGATGCCATTGTGGGCGAAGGCGTAGGCGTTGGTGCGCAGCGGGTCGCCGCTCACCGCCACCATCAGGTCCTCGGGCCGGCACACGAGCGGCACGAGCCGCTTCGGATCCTTCGACTCCGCGAAGACGGGCGGGATCTGGCCCGCCTTGACCAGCGAGTGGAGCGTCGGCTGGCCCGGGACGAGATTGGTCCACTCGCCGATGTAGCGCTCGAGCTTCTCGGCGGGGATCCGGGCGAGCGCGAACAGCCGCCGCTTGAGCGCCGGCTTGTCGAGACCGCCGCGAGCCAAGGTCTCGGCCAGGATCGGGCTCAGGATGAGCAGCGGGCGCTGGCTCCCCGCCCCCATGCCCACCGTGAAGAGCAACTCCCAGCCGACCTTGCCGACGATCCCGTCGGCCAGGTAGGACAGCATCCGGTCGGGCGCGTTCCCGAACACGGAGGCGATGACGCCGCCGCCAGTGTAGCGGGAGATCGTCACCGCGCTGCCGCCCGTCACCCCTTCGTCCTCCGCGATGGTCGTCCACCCGATGCGGCGCAGCGCGTCCTCGTTCTCGGCCAGGACCACCCGCCAGGTGTTGCCGAAGGTCCCCTTGTCGGTGCGGTGATGGAGGAAGCCCGCGACGTTGCGCAGGTACAGGCGCCAGAAGCGGCCGATGGTGGTATTGGCCTGGATCCCGTCACGCAGCGCGCCCTGCTCGTAGTTGAAGGCGAGCTCCTTGATGATCGGCCCGTTCAGGATGATCAGGGTCTCGGCGCCCGGCGTGTTGCCGCTGTGCTCGACGCCGTAGCGCGGGTCGGCCATGGCTTCCACCAGCGCCACCAGGATCGGCATGTACTCGGGCCGGCACCCGGCCAGGACCCCGTTGACCGCCACGTTCCACACGGTGGCCCGTCGCTTGTCGGGCAGCAGCACGCCAAGCTCGGTCTCGGCGGGCCGGTCCGTGAAGCGCAGGAACTCCCGCACCCGGTCCGGAGTCGGCGGCACGATGGGTAGGCCGTCGCTCCAGTCGTTCTCGTAGAAGAAGCGGTTGACCTCGTCGAGATCGCCCTCGAAGACGATGTCGCCCGGCGCGGGCTCGACCACCGCGGCGCCCGCGCGCGGCGGCGCCTCGGTGAGGTTCCGGATGACCGCGTCCACCGTGACCGTGGTCACGTTGCGCCGCAGCTCCTCCGCGCTCTGCACGTCGACGTGGCCGGGCACCAGGGCGGTCGGGAGACCCGGCAGCCCGAGGCCCGCGGCGGTGGTCGCGGCCTGGCCCCGGAAGCCCTCGCACACGAGCGACGCGGTCGGCACGCCCGCCCGCTCCGCCACCGCACTGGCCCGCAACACGGCGGGCGTGCAGCTCCCTCAGCAGGCCATCCCCGAGATGACCGCGTCGACCTCGTGCCGGCTCAGCATGTCCGGCAGGTCGGCGAGCACCCGCTGCTCGTCGCGGCCGTGAGTGGAGCCGAAGGTGTCGTAGCGCACGAATCGGACGCCCGGGAAGCGGCGG
>DATFUK010000221.1:0-5400 GCA_035260865.1 Candidatus Methylomirabilota bacterium
TCGCGCTTGTTCTTGTCGATCTCCGCGAAGAGGTACGGGGGCAGCTTGGCCAGCCGGGAGGCCAGCGGGATGGGGGAGGGGCGAGGGGAGGGGGTAGGAATCGTGCTCACTCGTGGTTCTCCTGGATTCGGATGACGGGATTTTTCAGGCCGCCGATGGACTCGATGCGGACCTCGACCTTGTCGCCGGGCATGAGCGGCCCGATGCCGCAGGGAGTGCCGGTGGCGATGACGTCGCCGGGGAGCAGCGTCATGATCGCGGAGATGCGCGCCACCAGGTCCTCGACCGGGCAGATCAGGTGCTTGGTATTGGAGGCCTGCCTCCGCTCGCCGTTGACCCAGGTCTCGATGTCGACCCCGTTGGGATCGATGTCGGTGGCGATGCACGGCCCCACCGGGCAGAAGCTGTCGAAGGCCTTGGCGCGGGTCGGCTGGCCGTCGCGCACGTTGAGGTCCCGGGCGGTGACGTCGTTGAGGCAGGTGTAGCCGAGCACGTACTCGCGGGCCCGATCCGCGGGCACGTGGTGGCAGCGCTTCTTGATCACGATCGCGAGCTCGCCCTCGTAGTCGATCCGGCGCGACTGGGGCGGGAAGACGATCGGATCGTCGGGCCCGCACAGCGACGAGATCGGCTTGAAGAAGAGCTGGGGCTCCCCCGGCACCTGCACGTTCATCTCCTCGGCGTGCTCGCGGTAGTTGAGGCCCACTCCCACGATCTTGGTGGGCACCACCGGCGCCAGCAGCACCGCCTGGCTCTGCAGGTACTTCTTCCGCGCCTTCTTGAAGGTGCCGTAGGGCGTCCCCGCGTACTCCACGATGTGCTGGCCCTCGAGGACGCCGTAGCGGATCTTGCCGCCGGCCCGGAAGCGCACGATCCTCATGCGAGCCCCAGCACGTCCTGCATCGAGTAGAGCCCCGGCCCGGCCGTCGCGATGAAGCGGGCCGCGCGCAGGGCGCCCCGCGCGAAGTTGTCCCGGCTCTGCGCGCGATGGGTCAGCTCGAGCCGCTCGCCGAGCGCTCCGAAGGTGACGGTGTGCTCGCCCACCACGTCGCCGGTGCGGAGGGCGGCCATGCCGATCTCTTTCCGCGTGCGCTCGGCGAGCTTGTCGTGCCGGTCGTAGACCGCGGTCTTGGCGAGATCGCGGCCGAGGGCCTCGGCCACCACCTCGGCCATCCGCAGCGCGGTGCCGCTGGGCGCGTCCTTCTTGAAGCGATGGTGGGTCTCGACGATCTCCACGTCGTAGTCGTCGCCCAGCATCCGCGCCATGTCCGCGAGGATGCGGAAGGCCACGTTGACGCCCACGCTCATGTTAGGCGCGACCAGGATCGCGATGCTCCGGCCGATGGCCGCGAGCTCTTCGCGCTGTGCGGGGGTGAAGCCGGTGGTGCCGATCACCGCGCGCCCGCCCTGCCGGGCGGCCAGCCGCGCGTGGGCCAGGCTCGCCTCCGGCACCGAGAACTCGATCAGGATGCGGTCCTGGCCGAGGGCCGCGTCCGCGTCGGCGGTGATCGGCACCGCGAGCCGGCCTACCCCGGCCGCCTCGCCCGCGTCCCGCCCGAGCGCGGGATGGCCGGGAGCCTCGAGGGCGGCCACCAGGCGCAGCTCCGTGTCCTCTTGCAGCAGGGCGACCAGACGATTGCCCATCCGGCCGGCGGCGCCGGCGACGACGACATCCGCCATGACGAGCGGAGGATCAGCCCTTGACGAGGCCGAGCGAGGCCAGCACCGCCCGGAGACGCGGCCGGTTCGCCTCGCCCAGCCCGCACATGGGCAGCCGGAACTCCGGCTCGGCCAGCTTGCCCATCATGGCCAGCGCTTCCTTGACCGGGATGGGATTGGTCTCGAGGAACATCGCGCGCGACAGCGGGAAGAGCTTGAGGTGGAGGTCGCGGGCCTGCTTCCAGTCGCCGGCCAGCGCGGCGTGGGTCATCTCGGCGGTCTCCCGCGGCACCAGGTTCGCGATGACCGAGATCACCCCGCGGCCGCCGACCGACATGAGGGGCAGGGTGATGTTGTCGTCGCCGGAGAGAACGGAGAAGTCGGGACCGCACGCGAGGATCACCTGGGTCATCTGATCGAGCGAGCCCGAGGCCTCCTTGACGCCCACTACGTTCGGGCAGTCCCGCACGATGCGGGCCAGGGTGTCCGTCTCCACGTTGACCGCGGTGCGGCCCGCGATGTTGTAGAGGATGATCGGGATGTCCACCGCCTCCGCGACCGCGCGGAAGTGCCGGTAGAGCCCCTCCTGGGTGGGCTTGTTGTAGTACGGATTCACCACGAGCGCGCCGGTGGCCCCCGCCTTCTTGGCGTGGGTGGTGAGGTCGATCGCCTCGGAGGTGGAGTTGGAGCCGGTGCCCGCGAGGACGGCCAGGCGGCCCCGGGCGGTCTCGATGACGAGCTCCACTACGCGCTTGTGCTCGTCGTGGCTCAGGGTGGGCGACTCACCGGTGGTGCCGCAGGGCACGATACCGTCCGTGCCGCTGGCGACGTGCCACTCGACCAGCTCGCGGAGCTTGGCCTCATCGACCTTGCCGCCGCGGAACGGGGTAACGAGGGCGACGATGGATCCCTGGAATGTCGCGCGCATGGTTGAGTCCCTCCGTTGCTCACTACGATGTGGGACGAAGAGTTCTCTCGACTCTAACACCAGAGCCGGAATCACTTCAAGCGGCAGCCGTGATGCGGTAGACTCCAGCGGATGGAAAGCCCCCGAGCCGACGGCCGGACCGCTCACGTCACCGCCGACGTCGCCGGCGAGGTGCGCCGCCGCTTCGGCACGCCCTGCTACGTCTACGACCACGCCGCGCTCGAGACCGCGGCGCGGCAGGCGCTGGCGTTCCCCGCGCCGTTCGGGCTCACCGTGCGCTACGCGATGAAGGCCAACCCCAGCCGCGGCATCCTGGCGCTGTTCCGCGACCTGGGCCTGCACGTGGACGCCTCGAGCGACTTCGAGGTGGAGCGGGCGCTGCGGGCGGGCTTCGCCCCCGAGCGGATCCAGCTCACCTCGCAGATGCCCTCGCGCGCGCTGGAGCGGCACCTCGCGCGCGGCGTGCTCTTCAACGCCTGCTCGTTGCACCAGCTCGACGCGTTCGGACGGATCGCTCCCGGCCGCGAGCTGTCCGTGCGGGTGAATCCGGGGCTCGGCACCGGGTCCACCAAGCGCACCAACACCGGCGGCCCCGCCTCGAGCTTCGGGATCTGGCACGAGGCGATGCCCGAGATCCTGGCGATCGCGAAGCGCTACGACCTGCGCATCCGCCGCCTGCACTCGCACGTCGGCTCCGGCACCGATCCGGAGGTGTGGAAGCGCTGCGCGCGGATGACCCTCGACCTGGCCGGCCAGCTGCCCGGGGTGGCGAGCATCAACCTGGGGGGCGGGTTCAAGGTCGGCCGCATGCCCGAGGAGCCGTCGGTGGACATGGCCGACGTGGGCGCCCACGTGCGTCGCGAGATCGAGGGCTTCCGCGACCGCTCGGGCCGGGGCCTCCACCTGGAGATCGAGCCCGGCACCTTCCTCGTCGCCAACGCGGGGGTGATCGTGGCCTCCTGCGTGGACGTGGTGGATACCGGCGCCGAGGGCTACTGCTTCGCCAAGCTCGACGCGGGCATGCCGGAGATCACGCGGCCGTCGCTGTACGGGGCCCAGCATCCCATCGACGTGCTGGCCGCCGGGCGCGAGCAGAAGGCGGTGGTCTTCGTGGGGCCGTGCTGCGAGTCGGGCGATATCCTCACGCCGGCTCCCGGCGATCCCGAGGCGCTCGCACCGCGGTGGGTCGCGACCCCGCGGATCGGAGACCTGGTGGTGGTGGGCGGCGCGGGTGCCTACTGCGCGGGGATGGCCACGATCAACTACAACTCCTACCCCCAGGCGCCCGAGGTCATGCTCGGACCCGACGGCGCGCTCACCCTGCTGCGTCGCCGCCAGACCGCGGAGCAGGTCTGGCAGAACGAGGGCTAGGGGACGCGGACGGAGATCTCGTTGGAGCGCGCGCTCTCGTTGGGGCGGCGCGCCCGGTCCAGCGCGGTGACCGCGTAGCGATAGGTCGTGCCCGGCCTCACGTCGCGGTCCAGGTAGATGGTGGCAATCGCCATCGTGGTCGCGATGCGCATGAACGCGCCGGTCTCGCCCGCCCGGTAGATCGCGTAGAGTGCCACGTCCGGTGAGGCGCTCGGGTTCCAGGCCAGCCGCACCGAGCCCGGCGACGGCACCGCGAGCAGGTTGGCGGGCGCGACGGGCGGGGTGGTGTTGGCGGCGGCGATCACCACCGCGGCCGAGATCTCACCGCTGGCGCTCACCGCCGGATCCACGCGCACCGCGCGCACCGCGTAGCGATAGTCGGTGTCGTTGTCCACGCCCTCGTCGGTGAACGCGGTGCCCTCCACCGGCTTGGGCGTGATCGCGGAGAGGGCCCCCTCCGCGCCCGCGCCCCGCAGCACCACGTAGCGGAGGTCGCCGGGAGCGGGCGAGCCGTCCACCAGCTCCGCGGGCGGCTGCCAGGTGAGGCTGACGCGCCGATCCCCCGGGGAGGCGCTCAGCGAGCGCGGCGCCCTGGGGGCGGCCAGGTAGGGGATCACCAGGCGGTCGGAGGGCCCACTGCTCCGCCCGAGCGCGTCCTCGGCGGTGACCACGTAAACATAGCGGCGGCCGATCGAGAGCGCGCGCCGGTCCACCCACGTGACCGCGGTGCCCTGCACGGTCGCGGGCGCGGGGTTGTCGGTCCGGATCGTCGCGATCTCGTCGTAGCCCACCACGCGCCCGGAGGAGAGCATCGCGGCCTTGGGCTCGCCGCCGTTGGCCTCCTCGCGCCGGTAGAGCTTGTAGAGCGAGATCGCGCGCAGGCGCGAGCCGTCCACGCGGGTGCCGGGGCCGGTCCAGCCCACCACGACGCTCTGCTCCTCCACCGCGCCGTGCAGACCGGTCGGGCCCGCGGGCACGCGCAGCTCGGGGGCGATCGGCGGCGCCTTCTTGCCGCAGGCCACCAGGGCGCTCGCGGCCAGGAGGAGCAGCAGCGCGCCCCGCGCCCCCGCCCTCACGCGCTCGGCCTCTTCGCGAGCAGGGCCTTCGCCTGCTCGAGCTGGCGGCGGACCGCATCCGGAGCGGTGCCGCCGATCACCGCGCGGGCGCGCAGTGAGGCCTCGACGGTGAGCGCCGGGTACACGTCGCGCCCGATCAGCGGGGAGAACTGGCGCAGCTCCTCGAGCGGCAGGTCGCCGAGCTCGCGGCCGCGCGTGATGGCGTGGCGCACCGCACGGCCCACCACCTCGTGCGCGTCGCGGAAGGGCAGGCCCTGGCGGACGAGGTAGTCCGCGAGATCGGTCGCGGTGGAGTAGTGGGCCCCCGCGGCGTCGCGCATGCGGTCGACCCGGAAGGTCAGCGAGCCGAGCATCGGAGGCAGCACG
>DATFUK010000222.1:0-20230 GCA_035260865.1 Candidatus Methylomirabilota bacterium
GTCGGGGTGGCCGCAGCGGCCGGAGCCGCTTCGATCAGGGCGGGCGCAGTCCGATGCCGCGCAACATCACCCCGAGCCAGCCCGCGCGCGCGCCCGAGCCCGCCCGCGCCCAGGCCGAGCCCGATGCGCACACCGCGCCCCACGACGAGCTGGTCGAGGTGGTGCGCGAGCTGGCGGACCACGCGCCCAATGGCGCGGTGCTCATCGACACGCTCGCCCGCGCGCTCAAGGAGCGCGGCTTCAGCCGGCCGCCGGGCTCGCCCCGGCTGATCACGCGCCTGCGGCGCATCCGCCAGCTCGTGGTGAGCCAGACCGGCCGCATCACGCTGGCGGACGCCGGGGGCGCCGGGCGCGCGATGTCGGCAAGCCCGATGGAGGACACCCCGGCGCTTCCCGACGCCGAGATCACGCCCACCGAGCTCGACCTGGGCGCCTCGACCGATGACGGCACCGGCGACGAGGCGAGCCCGGGCAACGAGGCCACCCCGGGCAACGCGCTCGCGCCGTCCCCGGACGCCCCGCATCGGTCCCGCCGTCGGCGGCGCCGCCGCGGCGGACGCGGACGGGGGCGCGGGGGCGGCGGAGCCGGCGGCTCCGGCGGCACGGCCGAGCCCGTACCCGCGCCGGCCTGAGCGCTTGATCTCGGGCGGCCCCGGCGGTAGCGTCGGGGGCGCCCGCAGTCGGGCTTACCCGCAACCGCGTCACGGGCGATCCCTTTCCCAGGGCGCCCCTCAGCAAGGAGGCCGATCATGGCGGATTTCAAGAGCCTCGACTCGACGTTCACCCAGGCCGTCGCCGCGAAGAAGATCCCTGGCATCGTGGCCATGGCGGCCACCGACAAGGGCGTCCTCTACCAGGGCGCCTTCGGCCAGCGCGAGATCGGCAAGCCGGCCCCGATGACGCTCGACACCGTGGTGTGGATCGCGTCGATGACCAAGGCGATCACCGCGACCGCCGCCATGCAGCTCGTGGAGCGCGGCAAGCTCTCCCTGGAGCGGCCGGCCGCGGAGGTCGTGTCCGAGCTGGGCGCGGTCCGTGTGCTCGAGGGCTTCGACGCGGCGGGCAAGCCGCGGCTGCGGGCGCCGAAGCGGCCGATGACGCTGCGCCATCTCCTCACCCACACCGCCGGCTTCTCCTACGAGATCTGGAGCCCGGCCATCGCCCAGTTCCAGCAGGCGACCGGCACTCCCGGGATCACCACCTGCACGAACGCGGCGCTCGGCACCCCGCTCCTCTTCGATCCCGGAGACCAGTGGGACTACGGCATCAACATCGACTGGGCCGGCAAGATGGTCGAGGCGGTGAGCGGCCAGCGGCTGGACCGCTACCTCCAGGATCACATCCTCGGGCCGCTCGGCATGAAGGACACCTCCTTCAAGCTCTCGGCCTCCCAGCGTGACCGGCTCTCCGCGGTGCACGGTCGCGGGCCCGACGGCGCCCTGGCCCCGATCGAGTTCGGCATCCCCGAGGAGCCGGAGTTCCACATGGGCGGCGGCGGCCTCTACGGCACCGTGCCCGACTACCTGCAGTTCTGCCTCATGATCATGAACGGGGGCACGCATAACGGCGCGCAGGTGCTGCAGAAGAGCACGGTGGATCTCATGGGCCAGAACCACATCGGAGATCTGGAGATCGGCGTGCTCAAGACGGCGATGGCGCCGCTCTCGAACGACGTCGAGCCCTTCCCGGGCATGAGCAAGAAGTGGGGCCTGAGCTTCCTGATCAATACCCAGGCGGTACCCGGCGGACGCTCGGCCAACTCGCTGGCCTGGGCCGGGCTCGCCAACACGTACTTCTGGATCGACCGGACCAAGCACGTGTGCGGCGTCTTCGCGTCCCAGCTCTTCCCGTTCTACGACGACACCGCGATCGATCTGCTCGGGAAGCTCGAGACCAGCGTGTACCAGAACGTCTAGGCCGTCGGGCCAGGACATGCCAGCCCCCGGGCTCTCGGGACAGGCCCAGACCGTGCTCGGCCCCATCGCCGGCGAGGCGATGGGGATCACGCTGCCCCACGAGCATCTCCTCATCGACTTCGAGGTGATGTTCCGGGAGCCCGCCAACGGCGCCGAGCGCGGCCTGGCCCGGCAGCCGGTGGGCCTCGGCAACCTGGGCTGGGTCCGCCACAACTTCAGCTCCAACCTGGACAACCTCCAGCTCCTCGACGAGGCGGTGGCCCGCGACGAGGCGCTGCTGTTCAAGCACGCGGGCGGGCAGACCTTCGTGGACCCGACCAACCGCGGGCTCGCGCGCGATCCACTCGCCCTCGCCCGGGTGGCCCGCGCCACCGGCCTCAACATCATCATGGGCTCGGGCTACTACGTGGCCGCCGCGCATCCGGCGGACATGGACCGTCGCACCGCGGACGACATCGCGCGCGAGCTGGTCACCGATCTGACCGAGGGCGTGGACGGCACCGGGGTGCGCGCGGGCTTCATCGGCGAGATCGGCACCACCTGGCCGTGGACCGACAACGAGAAGAAGGTGCTGCGGGCCGCGGTGGCCGCGCAGCGCGAGACCGGCGCGGCCCTGATGATCCATCCCGGCCGCCACGAGCGGCTCCCTCTCGCCATCGTGGACTTCATCCGGAAGGAAGGCGCCGATCTCGGTCGCGTCATCATGTGCCACATCGAGCGCACCATCGCCGATCCGGCGGTGCTGCTCGAGCTGGCCGCGACCGGGGTGCGGCTCGAGTACGACCTCTTCGGCCTCGAGACCTCGTACTACCCCTACAACCCCGCCTTCGACATGCCCAACGACGGGGAGCGCATGCGCCAGATCCTGTTCCTGATCGAGCGCGGCCACCTCGCCCAGATCCTGATGTCGCACGACATCGCCTACAAGCACTGCCTCACCCGGTGGGGCGGCTTCGGCTACCATCACCTGCTCGTCAACGTGATCCCGCGCCTGCGCGTGAAGGGCGCCGACGACAAGATCGTCCAGACGCTCCTGATCGACAACCCCCGACGGGCCTTCATCTACGCCTGAGGGACGGAAGGGAGGGCCACCGATGTCCCCTCGCTCGATCGGTCCGCTCGCGCTCGCCGCCATCCTGCTCGTGGCCGCGCCCGCGTCCGCCCAGGCGCCCGCCGGCCCGGCCGGGGAGATCGCGGTCTCCTTCCACGTCACGCTCGCGCCGAGCTGGTTCGACCCCTCCACCGCCCCCCCGCAGATCACGCCCTTCGGCGTGCTGTACGCGATCCACGACGCGCTGGTGCGCCCGCTCCCCGGCCAGAAGATGGGGCCGAGCCTGGCCGAGTCCTGGACCGAGAGCGCGGACGGCCTCGTCTACGAGTTCAAGCTGCGCCGCGGTCTCAAGTTCCACAACGGCGACGCGCTCACCACCGACGACGTGAAGTGGAGCTTCGAGCGGTACCAGGGCGCGGGCGCCAAGGAGTTCCGGGCGCGCGTGCGGCAGGTGGAGGTGGTGGACCCGATCGTGATCCGGTTCCACCTGAAGGAGCCGTGGCCGGACTTCATGACGTTCTACGGAACCACCGCCACCGCCGCCGGCATCGTCCTGCCCCGCAAGTACACCGAGCAGGCCGGGCCCGACGGCTTCCGGCAGCGGCCGGTCGGGGCCGGGCCCTACCGGTTCGTGAGCCAGCGACCGGGCATAGACGTGACGCTGGAGGCTTTCCCCGCCTACTGGCGGAAGGTGCCCAACATCAAGAAGCTCACCATGAAGAGCGTGCCCGACAGCACCACCCGGCTCGCCATGCTCAAGAGCGGCGAGACCGACTTCGCCCTGTTCCTGGACGGCCCCGAGGCCGAGGCGGTGACGAAGGACTCGAGGCTCCAGCTGGTGGATACCCGCCACGCCTCGATCTTCTGGATCGAGTTCCCCGACCAGTGGGATCCCAAGTCGCCCTGGAGCGACAAGCGCCTGCGCCAGGCGGTCAACTTCGCTCTCGACCGCAAGGGTACCAGCGAGGCGGCCTGCCTCGGCTACTGCCCGCCCGCCGGCGTCATCGTCCCCCGCGTGATGGACTTCGCGCTCCAAGTGCCGCCGCACCCTTACGATCCCCAGCGCGCCCGGCGGCTTCTCGCGGAGGCCGGTTTCCCCAACGGCCTCGACGCGGGCGAGTTCGTGGCCATCCCGGGCTTCGCCACCGTGGGCGAGGCCACGCTGAACCACCTCACCGCGGTGGGCATCCGGATGCGCATGCGCCCGATGGAGCGGGCTTCCTTCTACGCGGCCTGGCAGGAGAAGAAGCTGCATGGGCTCTTCCTCGTCGCGGTGGGCAACTCGGGCAACGCGGCGAGCCGGGTGGAGGCCTTCATGTACTCCAAGGGCGCCTCGGCCTACGGCGGCTATCCCGACCTGGACGAGCTGTTCCTGCAGCAGGGCCGCGAGCGCGACCGGACCAAGCGCGAGGCCCTGCTCTACCGGATCCAGCAGATGACGATCGACCGCGTGATGTTCGCGCCGCTGATGGACCTGCGCGGCCTGATCGGTGTCGGCCCCCGCGTGGCCGAGCACACGGTCAACTCGGTCCCGGTGTACCCGTTCCCGGCCTACGAAGACATGCGGCTGAAGAACCCCTAGCGAGGAGACCACACACCATGAAGAAGCCCGTCGCGCTCATCGCCCTGCTCGTCCTGCTGCTCCCCGGCGCGGCCTGGTCCCAGAACCTGCCCACCGCCACTCCGGAGGAGGTGGGACTCTCCTCGCAGAAGCTCGCGCGCGTGACCGAGATGGTCAAGGCCGAGATCGCCAAGGGCCGCTATCCCGGGGCGGTCGCCCTGGTGGCGCGCCGGGGCAAGGTCGCCTACTTCGAGGCGCTCGGCCAGCGCGATCCCCAGACCGGCGCCTCGATGACCAAGGACGCGATCTTCCGCCTGTACTCGATGACGAAGCCGTTCACCTCGGTCGCGATCATGATGCTGGTCGAGGACGGGCGGATCCTCCTGAGCGATCCGGTCTCGCGGCACATCCCGAAGCTCAAGGACCTCCAGGTGAGCGTCCCCCGCCTGGACCCCCAGACCGGCAAGGTGGCCTACACCCTGGTCCCCGCCGAGCGCGAGATGACGATCCAGGATCTGCTCCGCCACACCTCCGGGCTCGTCTACGGTCAGAACACGAGCCACCTCGGGGTGAAGGAGGCCTACGCCAAGGAAGGCGTGGACTGGAACGGGGTCACCGCCTCCGAGCAGGTCGAGCGCCTCGCCCGGGTGCCGCTCGCGCGTCACCCCGGCAGTGGCTGGGAGTACAGCATCTCCACCGACGTGCTCGGACGCGTGGTCGAGGCGGTCAGCGGCGTGCGGCTCGGGCAGTTCTTCCAGGAGCGGATCTTCGCCCCGCTCAAGATGGCCGACACCGCCTTCCTGGTGCCGAACGGCAAGGCGGCGCGCCTCGCCCAGCCCTTCGCCAAGGATCCGGTCAGCGGCGCCGCGGTGGCGCTGCTGGACGTCACCCAGCCGCAGAAGAACGACGCGGGCGGCGCGGGCAGCGCGGGCACCACGATGGACTACGCGCGCTTCTCCCAGATGCTGCTCAACGGCGGCCAGCTCGATCGCGTGCGCCTCCTCGGCCGGGCCACCGTGGCGCAGATGTCGTCCGATCACGTTGGCGATATCCCGATCGCGTCGCCGGTCCTGGCCCGCGGCTACGGCTTCGGCCTGGGCTTCGCGGTGCGCAAGGAGACGGGCCTCAACTGGGTCACCGGCTCGGCGGGCGAGTACCGGTGGGGCGGCGCGGGCGGCACCGCCTTCTGGGTGGACCCGAAGGAGAACATGGTGGTGGTGTGGATGAGCCAGGGACAGCCCGGTCCGCGGCGCGGGGAGGACCGCGACCTGTTCCGCCAGCTCGTCCAGGCCGCGATCGTCGACTAACCACGGCCGATCGCCGTTTGCCGGCACCCGACGTCCAGGAACTATGATCCAGTCCGTGTCCGAAGGTCACCGGGCCGTCTCGGTTCTCTACCAGGCACTGCTCACCGGCCTCGTCCTCACCCTGGTCACGCGCCGGAGCGAGGACGAGGCGGCGGAGTTCGTCTTCCGCCTCTTCCGCCGTCAACATCTCGAGAAGTTCCTGCCCGGCCTCGCCAAGCTCGGCCTCGACCGGCTGCCACCCGCGGTGGCCTGCGCCCAGTACCACTATCTCTCCAACCACATGGGTGGCGTGAAGACCGAGTACGCGCACGAGTCCGACCGGAAGGCCTGGGTGCGCTACCCGCCGCCGCGCTGGATCTGGTACGGCTCGGCGATCTGCGGCATCCCGAGCCGCGTGAACGCGGCCATCCTCCACGGCTGGCACGGCCACAACGGCGTGACCCTCGGCAACCCGCGCCTGGGCTTCGTCTGCACCGGCCAGACCGTGGACGGCCATCCCGGCCTCGAGGGCTACTACGTCGAGCACGACCGCGATCTGGCGGAGGACGAGCGCGTGCGCTTCGCCCCGGGCGAGGTCATGCCGGACGCCGACCCCACCCGCGCCCCGCGCCTGGATCCGGCGGCCTGGCCGGCCGAGCGGCTCGAGCTCGTGGTCTCGCGCTACGCGATGGAGTACGTGCGCACCGCGCTGCCGGTCCTGCTCGAGCTGCTCGGGCCCGCCGACACCCGGCGGGTCCTGGGCCACGCCGCGCGCCTGATCGGCATGCAGTACCACGACGAGACCATGCGCCTGCTGGGCCTCGCCGACTCGGGGCCGGCCGCGTTCGCCCGCTACTTCGCGGCGCTGGCCACCGCCCAGGGCGAGGAGGTCACCATCTCGAGCGAGCCCGGCCGGGCCCGCGTGCGCCAGAAGGGCTGGCGGCTCGCGCGGGGCCTGGAGCCGCTCGACGCGGCCGCCTTCGACGGCTGGGCCGAGCTGTGGCACGGCGCGCTGGCCGCCCACGACCGGTGGCTGCGCCTCTCGGTGACGCGCGAGGCCGGCACCATCGACTTCGTCATCACGTCGCGGTAGATCGACCTGGTCACCCTGCTCTGCTCGGTCCGCGGCTGCCGCCGTCCGCTCACGCGCGAGGGCGGGCGCCTGGCGTGCCCGCGCGGCCATTCGTTCGACGTGGCCCGGCGCGGCTACGTCAACCTGCTCCAGCCCCAGGACCGCCGATCGCCCCGGCCGGGCGACTCGGCCGCCGCCGTCGCGGCGCGGCGGCGCTTCCTGGCGGGCGGGTTCGAGGCGGAGCTCACCCGCGCGACCGGCGACCTGCTCACCCTCACCGCGGCGGACACGCTCCTCGAGGTCGGCTGCGGCGAGGGGCACTACCTGGGCGCCTTCACCGCGCGCTTCGGGTGCGAGGGGTACGGGGTCGATCTCTCGGTGCCCGCGATCGAGGCGGCGGCCGCGCGGCACGCGGGCCTGCACCTCGTCGTGGCCAACGCCGACCGCACGCTGCCCTACGCCGAGGCGTCGTTCGCGGCGGTGGCGTCCATCACCGCGCGCCGGAACCCGCCCGAGTTCCACCGCGTCCTCCGCGAGGATGGCCGGCTCCTCCTGGTGATCCCGGGCCCGGACGATCTCGTCGAGCTCCGGGAGGCGGTCCTCGGCCGTGGAATGCTACGGGATCGGGTGGATCAGGCGGTCGCCGCCTTCGCGCCGCGCTTCGCGCTCGAGCGCCACGAGCGGATCCGTCACGTGGCACACCTCGACGCCGCGGCGATCCACGACGTGATGGCCGGCTCGTATCGGGCCGGGCGAGCGAGCCGGCGCGACCGTCTGGCCGCGCTCGGCCCGCTCGCCGTCACCCTGAGCCGGGACGCCCTGCTGTTCCGGCCCGTCAGGCCTTGAGCTGATCGCGGATCGGCAGCCGCCGGATGCGCTTGCCGGTGGCCGCGAAGATCGCGTTGCAGAGCGCCGGCGCGATGGGCGGCACCCCGGGCTCTCCCACCCCGCCCATCGGCTGGCTATAGTCGCCGGGGATGATGTGCACGCGCGTCTCGCGGGGCGCGCCCGACATCCGCGTGACCTCGTAGGTGTGGAAGTTGTCCTGCTGGGCGCGACCCTCCTTGAACGTCATCTCGCCGAGCGTTGCGATCCCCAGACCCATCACCGCGGCGCCCTGCATCTGCGCGCGCACCCGATCCGGGTTGACCGTCGCCCCGCAGTCCACCGCGACGTCGATGCGGGGCACCGTGATCACGCCCGCGTCGTCCACCGCGACCTCGACCACCGAGGCCACGTAGCTCGTGAAGCTGTAGTGCGCGGCGATGCCCAGGCCGCGGCCCTTGGGCAGCGACCGTCCCCAGCCCGCCTCGCGCGCGGCCGTCTCCACCACGCGCCGCAGACGGCCCGTGTCCACCGGGTACTTGTCCGGCGACTCGCCATGGTTCCAGGTGTCCGACAGGGCTTCCGGCGTGATGCGGCGCGCCGGACCGATGATCTCCAGCAGATAGTCCTTCGGGTCGCGGCCGGCCGCCGCGGCCAGCTCGGCCACGAAGGACTGCACCGCGAAGGCGTGCGGGATATTGGAGACCGCGCGGAACCAGCCGATCCGCGTGTGCGCGGCCGCCTCCGGGTTCTCGATGCGGATGCTCGCGATGTCGAACGGCACGTTGATGACCCCCATGCCCAGCTCCAGCGCGTGCTCGTTCTTGGCCCCGTCCACGAACGTCGAGAAGAGCGTCGGGGCCACGCTGCGGTGCAGCCAGGCGACCGGCTTGCCCTGTCCGTCCACTCCCGCTTCCAGGTGCTCCACCGACACCGTGTGGAAGTAGGTGTGCATCAGGTCGTCCTCACGCGTCCACGTGAGCTTGACCGGCTTGCCCTCCATCGCCTTGGACACGACCGCCGCCTCGATGGCGAAGTCGGGCTTGGACTTCCGCCCGAACCCACCGCCGAGCAGCGTGACGTGCACGTCCACGTCGGCCGGCTGGAGGCCCAGCCGCTTCGCCACCAGATCCTTGGTGGCCTGGGGCGACTGGAAGCACCCCCATACCTCGGCCTTGCTCCCGTTGATGCGCACCGTCGCGGCCGGCGGCTCCATCGGCGCGTGCGCGAGGTGGGGGATGTAGTACTCGGCCTCGATCTTCTTCGCCGCGGACGCCATCCCGGCGTCCAGGTTCCCGTTGTCGCGCACCACCTTGCCGGGCTTGCGCGCGGACTCCTCCATCGCGGACTTGAAGGCCACCGAGTCGTAGCTCCCGTTGGGCCCGTCGTTCCAGACCACCTTGAGCGCCCGACGGCCCTGGATGGCCGCCCAGGTATTGGTCGCGACCACCGCCACGCCGCCCACCGGGTTGAACTGGGCGGGCGCCGGGCTCTGGTCGATCTCCACCACCTTCAGCACGCCGGGCACCTTCAGCGCCTCGACCGGGTCCACGCTCACGACCTTGCCCCCGTAGACGGGCGGCCGGGCCACCACCGCGTAGAGCATGCCGGGCAGCCGCGTGTCGATGCCGTACTGCGCCTTGCCGGTCACCATCGCGGGGGCATCCACCAGCTTGAGCTGCCCCTTGCCGATGTAGCGGAACTTCGACGGATCCTTCAGCCGCACGGTGTCCCGCGCGGGGACCGGCTGCTGGGCCGCGTCCTGGGCCAGCGCGCCGTAGCCGAGGCGCCGCCCGCTCTTGGCATGCACGACCTCGTGGTTCCGGGCCTCGACCTCGCTCACCGGCACGCCCCAGCGCTTGGCTGCGGCGGCCTCGAGCATGGTGCGAGCCGCCGCGCCGCAACGCCGCATCGGCGTGAAGAAATGTCGCGTGCTGCGCGAGCCGTCCGTGTCCTGGTTCCCGAAGCGCTTCTCGTCGCCCGGGGCCTGCACCACGCGGACCCGCTTCCAGTCGGCCTCGAGCTCGTCGGCCACGATCATCGGCATCCCGGTCCGCACGCCCTGGCCCATCTCGGAGCGGTGGCAGGTGATGCTGACGACGCCGTCGGGCGCGATGGCCACGAAGACCAGCGGATCGTCCACCCAGCCATTGGGCATGCCGTCGGCACCGTACTTCGGCGGGTCGGCGGCGCGCGCCTCGGAAGCGAAGCCGGCCGCGAGGACGAAGCCGCCCACCGCGGTCATGCCCTGGAGGAAGCCCCGGCGACTCAGGTTCAGGATCTCGAGGGGACGATCGGTCACGCCTTCCGGCCGCGCGGCACTCATCGCGCGGCTCCCGACTGGGTGGCCGCCGCCTGCTTGATCGCGCTCCGGACCCGGACGTAGGTGCCGCAGCGGCAGATGTTGCCGCTCATCGCCTCGTCGATCTGGGCGTCGGTCGGCTTGGGCGTACGCTTGAGGAGCGCGGTGGCCGACATGATCTGCCCGGCCTGGCAGTAGCCGCACTGCGGCACGCCCATGTCCACCCACGCGGCCTGCAGGGCCCGGCCGACCCGGTCGTTGCCGACGGCCTCGATGGTGGTGACCTTGCTGCCGCTCACCGCCGAGATCGGGGTCTGGCAGGCCCGCACCGGCTGCCCATCCACGTGCACGGTACAGGCGCCACAGAGCGCCATGCCGCAGCCGTACTTGGTGCCGGTGAGCCCCAGCTCGTCACGCAGAGCCCACAGCAGCGGAGTGTCGTCGGGGAGGTTGACGTTGTACCGCCGGCCGTTGACGGAGACTGAGGTCATCGCGATTCTCCTCTCGTCGTTGAGACAAGCCCTGTCGCGTGTACCCGGTGTCACTGGGCGGAATAGCACGCGGCCCGGAGCCTGTCAATGTCTATGCCCTGGCGGGGCTCTCCGCCATCGCCTGCCGGGCCATGGCCGTGTCCACCAGATCCTCGTAACGCGCGCGCCGGGTGATGAGACCGCCGGTCAGCAGGATCTCCTCCAGATAGTCGTAGCCCTCCCGGCGGAGGAGCGGATCCTGCGCCCAGGTCCCCTGACGGTGATACCGGGCCACCGCGCGCTCCAGGAGCGCCCGGTCGGTTTCGGGGAACGCGGGCGCGATGACCCCCGCGATCTCCGCGGGCCCGGCCGCCGCGAGCCAGCGCTGCGTGCGACAGACCGCGCGGGTGAAGGCCCGCAGCAGCTGGGGCTCGCGCGCCAGGAACGCGGGCGTGGTCATGTAGGAGGTGAAGGGTACCGGGCCGGTGGCCTCGCCCATCGAGACGACCAGGTGGCCCGCGCCCTCGGCGATGAGCTGCTCGACGACCGGCTGGGGCTGCTCGAGGAAG
Organism: Candidatus Methylomirabilota bacterium; assembly: GCA_035260865.1. GTDB lineage: Bacteria > Methylomirabilota > Methylomirabilia > Rokubacteriales > CSP1-6 > CAMLFJ01. The sequence goes on from DATFUK010000222.1 coordinate 11,053, forward strand.
TCCCCATGGCCGGCCCGGAACGCGGCGACCGCCTCGGGGCTCGGGCGCGTCCGCTCGATCCGCACCCGACCGGCGTCCACGCCGTGCTTGCGTAGCACGGTCAGCATGCACTGCCACGGGGTCGGGGCCTCCGCAAACGAGAGCACGGTCCGGCCGATCAGGTCCGGCCACTGGAACCCCGGCTGCGGGGTCCGGCTCACGAGAAAGAAGCCGTTCCGGCTGCAGACCTCGGCGAAGTGCACCACGATCGGCCCCGAGCGGTCGGCCAGCTCGAAGCTCCGCATGAGGCCGCCCAGGCTGATCTCGATGTCGCCCTCGAGGAGGGCCGCCATCGTGCTCTTACCGTAATTGGCCGCGGCCACCGCGGCCACGTTGAGCCCTTCGTCGCGGAAGTGGCCGAGCGCGACGCCCGCGGGCAACGGCCCGTAGAACGGCGTGTGAAACGGCATGAGGACGGTCAGCCGGCGCATCGGCGGTCTCCTAGCCCGCGAGCGACTCGATCGCCCGCGCCTCGTCGGCGGAGAGCTCGAGGGTGCGGGAGGCCAGATCCTGCGTCATGTGCTCCGGGCTGGACGTGCCGGTCAGCGGCAGCATCCCCATCGCGATCGCGAAGCGGAACACCACCTGCGCGGGCGTGGCCCCGCCCCGCGCGGCGATGCCGGCCACCAGCGGATGGCGCAGCACCTCCGGGTTGGCGGTGAGCAGCGAGAAGCCCTGGTACGTGATCTCCCGCGTCGCGCAGAAGGCCCGCACGTCGCGGTCCCAGCCGCGCACCGCGAAGCACCGGTTCTGGACGAACGCGGGCATCTCGGCGCCGGTGGCCGCCATCTGCTGCAGATGCCGGAGCGAGACATTGCTCACCCCGAGCAGCCGCGTGCGGCCCGCGTCCCGCTCCCGGCCCATCGCGCCCCAGACCTCGACGTCGTACTCGGTCCAGCCGTGGCCGGAGACGGGCCCGTGCAGGACGTAGCTGTCCACGTGGTCGGTGCCCAGGTGCTCGAGCGAGCTGGCCATGGACTGGGCCACCTGGGTGGCGAGATCGGCGTCCGGATCGTACGGCAGGCGATGGTCCTGCCCGGGCTGATACGTGTACTTCGTCTGGAGGAACAGATCGGCGCGGGTGACGAGACCCGCCCGATAGACCGCGGCCAGGCCTTCGCCCACCCCGGCCTCGAAGTAGTGCCGCCGCTGATTGGCAGTGTCGATGCCGCGGAAGCCGGCCCGGAGGGCCCGCTCCACGAGCGCGGGCGTGCGATCTTCCTTCCACGCGGTCCCGTAGAGGAACTCCGGCGCGGTCACCGCGCCATTCTGCCACGAGCGCCCCTCGAGCGGGCTCACGATCCGAGGCGATAGACCCGCGCGGCGGTGTCGTGGAGCACCGCGCGCTGCTCCCCGGCGGAGAGCCCGCCCAGGCATTCGATACTCACGCGGACCACCTCGGCATAGGTCGTCCACAGCTTCTCGATCGGGAAGTTGCTCCCGAACATGCAGCGCGACGGCCCGAAGAGCTCGACGGTCTCCCGGATCACCGGGCCCCACAGATCCACCGAGCACGCCCGCTCGAACGTGCCGAGGCCGGAGAGCTTCACGTGGACATTGGGCGCCGCCGCGAGGGCGCGCAGGCCCGCCCGCCACCGGGTCCAGCCCTCGGGTGAGCGGTCCTCCAGCATGCCCGCGTGCATCAGCACGAAGATCACCTGCGGGAAGTCCCGGACCAGCCGCGCGGCCGCCTCCATCTGGCCGGCGAAGACCTGCAGCTCGAAAAGCAGCCCGCGCCGCGCCACCTCCCCCAGCCCGCGCCGCCAGGCCGGATCGTCCATCAGATCGGGACGCGCGGCGAACCGGTAGAGCGGCGTCTCGTGCCAGTGGAGCTGCTGGCGGATGCCGCGCAGCCGCGGGTGCTTCACCATGCGGTCGAGGGTGGCGCCGACCGCCGGCGCGGCCAGATCGGCGTAGCCGACGATCGCGTGCGGGAAGCCGTGACGGTCGGCCACCGACTGGACCCAATCGACTTCCTCCTCCTCGCGCCCGGCCGGCCAGTTGGTCTGCACGTACACGGATCCGACCACCCCCGCGGCGCGTGCCTCGGCCACGTACTCCTCGATCGGGTAGTCCCGGCGGATCGCCGCGTACTCCCCGAAGATGCGGGGCTGCGGCGGTCCCTGCAGCCACGCCAGGTCGGCCTGGCGCCAGATGTGATGGTGCGCGTCCACGACGAGCGGGGGCATGGGACGCCATCATACGGAGACGCGCTGGCGGTTGCCAACCAGCCCCGTCCCGGCGCAGAATCCCTGCTCATGGAGGAGCCCCATGGCTGACCGCGGCATCGACGCTGTTCGCGCGCACCTCGCGAAGCTGCCCCCGTCCGACTCGCTGACCACCGCCGAGCGCCGCGCCCAGTACGAGCGCGCCGAGAAGGTCTTCCCGACTCCGCCCGAGGTCAAGGTGGAGCGCGTGAACGCGCCCGCCGTGCCCGCGGAGTGGCTGCGGCCGCCCTCCGCCGAGCCCGGCCGCGTGGTGCTGTACCTCCACGGCGGCGGCTACGTCATCGGCTCCCCGCGCTCGCACCGCCACCTGGCCGCCGCCATCGCGGGCGCGGCCGGCGCCAGCGCGCTCCTGCTCGACTACCGACTGGCCCCCGAGCATCCCTACCCCGCGGCGGTGGAGGATGCGACCGCCGCCTACCGCTGGCTGCTGGACCAGGCCATCGCCCCCGAGCGCATCGTGATCGCGGGCGACTCCGCGGGCGGCGGGCTCGCGGTAGCCACCCTGCTGGCCCTGCGCGAGGCGCAGGTGCCGCTGCCCGCGGGCGGCGTGTGCATCTCGCCCTGGGTGGACCTCACCTGCGGCGGCGCCAGCTACGCGACGAAGGCCGAGGCCGACCCGATCGTGAAGCGCGCGGGCGTCGAGCAGATGGCCCAGGCTTATCTCGGCGCGACGTCGCCCCGCGACCCGCTGGCCTCGCCCCTCTTCGCCGAGCTGCGCGGCCTGCCCCCGCTGCTGATCCAGGTCGGCACCGACGAGGTCCTGCTCGACGACGCGGTGCAGCTGGCCGCGCGGGCGAAGGCGGCCGGCGTGGACACCACCCTCGAGACCCACGAGCGCATGATCCACGTCTGGCACTGGTTCCTGCCGATGCTCGACGAGGCCCAGACCGCGGTGGACACGATCGGCCGCTTCGTGAGGAGCCACACATGACCACCCGCACCGCGTACTTCAACGGCCGGCTCGTCCCCGAGACCCAGGTCGTGATCCCCTACCGCGACCGCAGCTTCAACCGCGGCGACGGCTGCTTCGACATGACGCGCACCTTCGACGGCCGCATCTTCCGTCTCGAGGAGCACGTCGAGCGGCTCTATCGCTCGCTCTCGTACCTGGGCATCGACATCGGCCTCGAGCCCAAGGAGATGATCGCGATCACCGAGGAGGTCGTCGAGCGGAACGAGCCCTTGCGGCCCGCGGTCGGCGACTGGTGGGTGGCCCAGCGGATCAGCCGCGGCGTGGACGCGATCGGCGACGAGGGCTGGGAGCACACCGGCCCCCAGGTGATCGTGGACTGCACCCCGCTGCCCCTCCGCAAGCGCGCGGCCCATTTCCGCGACGGCATCGCCGTGGCGGTGCCCTCCATCCGGCGCACGCCGCCCTCGATCCTCAGCCCGCGGGCCAAGACCCACAACTACCTGAACCTCATCCTGGCCGACCGCGAGGTCAAGCGCGGCAACCCCGACGCGTGGTCGGTGCTCCTCGACGAGCACGGCAACCTCTGCGAGGGGGTCGGCAGCAACATCTTCGTGGTGCGCGGCGGCCGCGTCTACACGCCGCGCGAGCAGTACGTGCTCCCCGGCGTGAGCCGCCGGACCGCGATGGAGATGGCCGCGCAGCTCGGCATCCCCTGCGAGGAGCGGGACCTCGACGTCTACGACGCGGTGACCGCCGACGAGGTCTTTCTGACCTCGACCAGCCTCTGTCTCTGCGGCGTCCGCTCGGTGAACGGCCAGCCGATCGGCGACGGCCGGGTGCCCGGGCCCATCACGAAGCGGCTGACCGACGCGTACGTGGCGCTGGTCGGCACCGACTTCGTGGCCCAGTACCTGGCGCGGCTGGGCTGACCCGTCCACCGCATGGCGCTCCCCGTCCGCTTCGACACCACCGGGCCCTACGAGGTCGAGCAGACCGACACGCCGTTCGCGCGTCCGGACGGCATCGAGCTGCTGGCTCGCGTCTACCGGCCCCTCGGCGAGCCCGAGCGTCCGCTGGGCGCGGTGGTCTACGTGCACGGGGGCGCGTGGGCGCGGCTCGACCGCACCGCCGACCCGATCCTCTGCGGCGCGCTCGCGGCCTCGGGCGCGGTGGTGATCGCGCTCGATTTCCGCCAGGCCCCGGATCATCGCTACCCGGCGGCGGGCGCCGACGTCGCGGCGGGCGTGCGCTACGCGCGGGCGCACGCGCCGCGGCTGGGCGCGGACCCGGCCCGCATCGGGATCCTCGGCAGCTCCAGCGGCGGGCTGCTGTCGCTGCTCCACGCCCTCAAGCCGGCCGCGCCGGAGCACGCGGGCACGCCGATCGTCGGGCCGGACGGCGCCCTCGAGGCGGGCCCGCGCGACGCGTCGGTCGCCTTCGCGGTCGCGCTCTACCCCGTCGCGGATCCGCTGGCCCGGTACCGCTACGCGCTGTCTCGCGAGGACGAGCCGCCGCCCCCCTCGGGCTTCGACGCCAACCGGCTGATCGCCTCGCACCGGGCGTTCTTCGCAGACGAGGCCGCGATGGCCGCGACCAGCGTGACCCGGATCGTCTCGGCGGGCGAGGCCACCGCCTTGCCTCCGGTCTGGGTCGGCCAGCCCGACCAGGACGACAACGTGCCCGCGGCCATCACCGAGGCGTTCGTGCGGGCCTACCGCGGCGCGGGCGGCCAGGTCGAGCACGCGCACTTCCCCGACGCCCGCCACGGCTTCACGCAGCAGGCGAGCCCGGACACCGACAAGGGCGTCGCGCTCATCCGCGACTTCGTCGGCCGGCGGCTCGCCGGAGGCTGATGGCCGAGCCCTTCCCGATCATCCGGCAGCCCGCGGCGGCCACGCGCGCGCCGGTCCTGGTGAGCGTGCCGCACTACGGCACCCAGCCTCTTCCCCACGTCACCCGCGAGGACTACTGCGAGGCCCGCTTCGAGACCTTCGCCTACGGGTTCGCCGACATGTTCGCGGCCGACCTCTACAGCGACCTGCACGAGCACGGGGCCACCGTCCTGGCCACCCCGTTCTCCCGCATGTTCGTGGACGTCAATCGGCGCCGCGACGACTTCGAGCACCACGACGGCGTGGTGCGGTCCCGCCGCGGGGTGGTGCGCACCCACACCATGCGGGAGGCGCCCATCTTCAGCAGGCCCCTGGCGCTCGCCGATCTCGAGCAGCGCCTGCAGACCCTCTACGACCCGTACTACGCCGCGCTGGAGCGCCTGCTCGGCCACATCCAGACCACTTACGGCTACGCCATGCTGCTCGACGGTCACACCGGCAGCCCGCGGCGAATGCAGGACCACCAGGTCATCATCGGCACGCGCCGCGGCGTGACCTGCGCGCCCGAGCTGGCCGAGACGGTGGCCGCGATCTTCACCCGCCACGGCTTCGAGGTCCACGACAACGTCAGCGGCTACACCGGCGGCAACATCGTGGCCACCTTCGGCCAGCCGGCCACCCGCCGGGTCCACGCGCTCCAGCTCGAGATCAACTCCTCCCTCCTGATGGTCACCGACCGCGAGGCGCTCATCCCGCTGATCTCGAGCGGGGGCGTCCCCGAGAAAGCGGAGGCCAACATCGCGCGCGTGCGCCGGTGCCTCGCGGACGTGATGGCCGCCCTGCCCGCGGTCCTCGCCTCCGTGCACGAGCCATAACAGGGTAAGATCACGGTCATGTCCAACTCCGACCGCAAGCTCGAGATCGTGACCGAGGTGCCCGAGTCCGCTATGGTGGTCTTCGCCCATCCCGACGACGCCGAGATCGGCTCGGGCGGGGTCATCGCCAGCTGGGTGGCCGCCGGCTGCGAGGTGAGCTACGTGCTGTGCACCAACGGCGACGCGGGGACCGCCGACCGCGACCTCGCCCCCGCCGAGCTGGCCCGCAAGCGCGCGGTCGAGCAGCGGGCCGCCGCCGACTTCATGGGGGTGCGCCACCTGGAGATGCTGGGCTACCCCGACGGCCGGCTCGAGGACACGCGGGAGTTCCTGGGCGACGTGGTCCGGGCCATCCGCCGCCACCGTCCCCACACCGTCTTCGTGCACGACCCCTATCGCATGAAGGGCTTCCAGCACCGCGACCACCGCAAGGCCGGCATCGCGACCACCGACGCGGTCTATCCCTACGCCCGCGACCACCTGCACTTCGCCGAGCACATCACCCAGGAGGGCCTCGAACCTCACAAGGTGCGCGAGCTCTGGTACTGGGGCGCCGACGAGGCGGACGTCATCGTGGACGTGACCGCCGGGATCGAGCGGCAGATCGCCGCGCTGGTGCGCCACCAGAGCCAGATGCCCGGCTTCAACGTGCCGGAGGGCGTGACCATCGGCGGGCGCGTCAAGAAGGGCGCGGCCGAGCTGGCCGCCGCCTACGGCTTCGAGTACGGGGCCGCGTTCCGCCGCCTGGTCGCCCGGCGGTAGACACACCCCAGGCCGATCAGCACGAGGACGACGAGCCCGGCCGCCAGCACCGGGGCCAGCACCGCGAGGACGCTCAGCGAGACCGCGCCCGTCAGCTCGCCGGTGGCCACCACCGGGTTGCCGAGTCCGGCCGTCAATGCCGAGGAGTGCATCCGCACGAGCGCCGTGCCCGACTGCACGACCCCGGCCGCCCCCCCGCCCGCCACGATCGCCAGCGTCCACCGCAGCAGCGGAGAGAGCTCCGGGGTGACCGCGGCCCAGGTGATGACGCCGGCCGCGATCGCGGTGGGCGTGGCGACCGCGTCCAGCAGGTTATCGAGCCAGGGCACGTAGTAGGCGGAGACCTCGAGGATCGTCGCGGTCGCCAGCGCCACGAGGGCCGCGTCGGACGCGAGCCACGTCATGTCGCCGGTCAGCTGCAGGTAGCCGAGGCGCGCGGCCGCGCCGGTGAAGAGCAGCGGGACGAACACCCGGAACCCCACCGCCGCGCTCAGGGCCAGGCCCGCGAAGACACCGATCAGCGCGTCCACGTGCCCCTACCCGATCCGCCGCGCCCAGCGGACGACCTGGCGCGCGAGCACGGCCTCGTGGCCGCGGAACCCGTGAGTCGCGCGGGGGATGACGATGCCGGCGAACCCGCGCGTCGCAACGGCGTGCCGCTCGAAGGCGGCGACCAGGTCGGCGGCCCGCCGGTCGAGATACTCGTCGCGGCCGCCGACGATCACCGCGGTCGGCACCCGGATGCGCCCAAGCGCCCGCCAGTCGGCATCGGGCCGGTAGTACTGAAAGACGTCCTCCGCCTCGCCCGGACGGAACAGGCTGACGAAGCGCGCGGCGCTCCGGAAGCCCCAGGCGCGCGGGACGAGCACCTCCGGATCGCGCCGGGCGATCCGCTGCGCCGCGGCCACGCGCCGCGCCAGCACGCGGCGGCCGACCCGCTCGCGCTCGCCCGCGATGTCGGACACCGGCCCGAGCAGGATCAGCCCGGCCACGCGCCGGTCGCGGGTTCGCGCCATGTAGTGAAGGACCTTGTTGGCGCCGGTCGAGTGGCCGGCCAGGATCACGCGCCGGTACCCGCTCGCGACCGCCAGGGCGATGGCGCCCCGCACGTCGTGGACGCTCTCCCCGAAGCGCTCGAAGGCGGCGCCCGCGAGCCGCGCGCCCGCGCGCGTGACCACCCCGTGGCCGCGGGTGTTGAGCTTGAAGTAGCCGACGCCCGCGGCGTTGAGCCGCGCGGAGAGCGCCCGGATGAGCGGCTGCCCCGAGGAGAACGTCGAGCCGAGCCCGTGCACCCAGAGGAGCGCGGTGCGCCGGCGGCCGCGCGGGTGGGCCGCGACGCCGTCGAGGACGACGCCGTCGCGGGTGCGGGCGCTCACGAGGGACACCGGGACGCCGGCTGCCCTAGGCATCACCGCACCATGGCCAGTTTCCTGGCCGCCGTCAAGGGCCCGCGCCGGCCGGTTTGACGTGTCCCCGGCGCTCTGGCAGGATCGGCGCGATGCGAACCGTGCTCGCGAACGCGACCGTCATCGACTGCGTCAGCCCGCGCCCCGTCCCCGGGGCCACCGTCACCATCGATCGCGGGCGCATCGTGGAGGTGCTGGGCCCCGGCCGCTCCGCCGACACCCGCGATGCCCGGGTCATCGACCTCGAGGGCGCGTATCTCCTCCCCGGCCTGTGGGACGTCCACATCCATCCCGACTACCTCGCCTCCACCGGCGCCTCCGTCGCCGAGCAGACCGCCATCTTCGGCCACCGGCTGATGCAGGCCCTGACCGAGAGCGGCGTGGTCGGGGTGCGCTGCGCGGGCGCGGCGCACTTCATGGACGTGGCGTGGAAGCGGGCCTTCGAGGCGGGCCAGTACACCGGCCCGCGGGTGTTCGCGGCCGGGTACTTCCTCACCACGACCGGCGGGCACTTCCTCACCTCCGGCCACGCGCGCGAGTGCGACGGACCGTACGGGTTCGTCCGCGCGATCCGCGAGCAGATCAAGAACGGGGTGGACCACATCAAGCTGAACCTCACCGGCGGCATCATGGGCCCCGCGTGGGATCGGCACTCGCAGGCCTTCCTCCTGAACGACGAGCTCGAGGCCGCCTTCGCGATCTGCCGCCAGCGTGGGTTCCCGGTGGTGGCGCATGCGGCCAGCCCCGAGACCGTCCAGGCCGCCGCTCGGCTCGGCGCCCACAGCGTGGAGCACGGCTACATCATGGACTCGCCGTCCATCGAGAGCCTGCGCGCGCATCGCACGTGGTACGTGCCCACGCTCGCCATCACGCAGCTGACGCCGGACCAGGCGCGAGATCCGTGGGAGAAGCGCTGGGTCGAGGAGCGGAACCTCGCCCCGGATCTCTGCCACCGGGCGGACGCGGCGGCCGAGCCGCACCGCGAGGCCTTCCGGCAGGCGCTGGCCGCCGGCGTCCGCATGGCGCTCGGTTCGGACATCCGGCCGCTGAAGGACGCGGCCCTCCTCGAGCTGGGCCTCTGGGTGGCGGCCGGCGCCACTCCGTGGCAGGCGCTGCTGGCCGC
>DATFUK010000223.1:0-5744 GCA_035260865.1 Candidatus Methylomirabilota bacterium
TCGCAAATCGCATCAGCCGCGATCCCGCGACGCGGGTGCTGCTGCTCGAGGCGGGTACCGGCAACCTCTCCACGTCGAGGCGTCTGCTCGGCCGCTTCACGAGCTGGTTCGATCCGCACGTCCGCTGGCAGTACGAGACGATCCCTCAGCCGGCGATGAATGGCCGCCGGATCTATCTGCCCCAGGGCCGCGCCCTCGGCGGCGGCAGCGCGATCAACGCCATGACGTATGTTCGCGGCCAGCCCGCCGACTACGAGGCATGGGTCCGCGTCGGCAACGAAGGCTGGGATTTCGAGACCGTGCTCGCCGCCTTCAGGAGTCTGGAGAAGAACCAGGTCCTGCAGGACCGGTTCCACGGACGCGACGGCCTGCTCAGCGTGAGCGATCAGGTGCATCCCCATCGCCTCACGCGCGCGTTCGTCGAGGCCGGTCAACAGGCGGGGTTTCCGTACAATCGCGACTTCAACGGCTCCTCCCAGGAGGGCGTCGGAACCTATCAGGTCACCCAGATCAATGGCAAGCGGTGTAGCGCGGCCGACGCGTTCCTGGCCGCGGCGCGCGGTCGGTCGAACCTGCGTGTCCTCACCCATGCCTACGCGACCCGCGTGTGCTTCGACCGGCTTCGGGCGACCGGCGTCGAGTTCCTCGCGAACGGCCAGCTTCACACCGCGACGGCTGAGCGCGAGGTGATCGTGAGTGGCGGGGCGATCAACTCGCCCAAGCTCCTTCTGCTATCGGGCGTGGGCCCGGCGGACGACCTCCGGAGGCTGGGCATCCCGGTCATCCTCGACCTGCCGGGCGTGGGGAAGAACCTGCACGACCACCTGAACGCCCAGGTCATCACGCGAGCCAGCCGTCCCATCACCTATGACCACTGGGATCGCCCGCTCCCTTTCCTGAAGTTCGGCCTGCAGTTCCTCGCGTTCAACTCCGGAGTGGCCACGTCCAACCTCTGCGAGGGTGGGGCGTTTCTCAAGAGCGAGCCCGATCTCGGCACCCCGGACATCCAGCTCCACTTCATGCCCCTCATCTGGCTCGACTACGGCCGCGCCCATGTGGCCGGGCACGGGATGACCCTGGAAGCCGCGTTCCTCCAGCCCCGCAGTCGGGGCACCGTGACCCTGGCGTCGAGGGATCCGGGCACGGCGCCCGTCATCGATCCGGCGTATGGGGCCTGCTCGTCCGATATTCGCGGCCTGGTGCAGGCGGTGCGGCGCGCGCGCGAGATCATGCGGGCACCCGCCTTCCGACCATTTGTCGGCGAGGAGCTGTATCCGGGAGCCGACCGGCAGTCCGAAGCGGCGCTCGCCGACTACGTGCGCCAGACTGCGATCACCACGTACCATCCTGTCGGGACCTGCCGAATGGGGGTCGACGACCTCGCGGTGGTAGACCCCCGGCTGCGGGTGCGCGGGCTCCAGCAGATCCGAGTCGTCGATACGTCGATCATGCCCCGAATCGTGAGCGGCAGCACGCAAGCCCCCGCGGGGATGATCGGGGAGATGGGGGCCTCCATGATCCTGGGTAAGAGCGAGTGAAGCACCCAAGGTCAGAAGCGAGGTGCCCAACCTGGAGAGTTCTTTTCTCTCCAAGCTGAGCCGCGGTTGGCTTCGGCTCGAATCCGGGCCGTATGAGCCCGTCAATTCGTGCAAATTTTCCATAGTTTGGCTACCTATCCCAAGCACTCCCTGGCACAGAGTATGCGCGGGGACCGGTTGACATGTCCGCATCTCTGCTTGGGATGTCCATCGTTGTGCCCGTCTACAACGATCGCTCGAACCTGGTGGAGTGCCTGGCGGCGATCCGAGCCACCGCCCTCCCAGGCACCGAAGTCATCGTGGTCGACGACGGCTCCACGGACGGCTCCGGGGAGGTCGCACGGCGTGCGGGGGCCCTGACGATCAGCCTCGACCAGAACTCGGGCCCGGCCGCGGCGCGCAATCATGGAGCGGCGAGAGCCGGTGGCGATGTCGTGTTCTTCGTGGACTCGGATGTAGCGGTCGCCTCCGACGCGGCTCGCCGCGTGGCCGACACCTTCGCGTCGGACCCGACATTGGCAGCGGTTTTCGGGTCGTACGATGCCCTGCCGCGGGCACCCGGGCTGATCTCGCAGTACCGAAATCTCCTGCACCACTTCGTCCACCAGCAGGGTAGTGCGGAAGCCTCCACCTTCTGGGCGGGGTGTGGCGCGGTGCGGCGGGACTCCTTTCTCGAGGTTGGCGGCTTCGACGCTGGCCGTTTTCGGCGCTCGACCATCGAGGACATCGATCTCGGGTACCGTCTGCGCCGGCGAGGCTACCGGATTCGCCTCGACAAGGCTCTCCTGGGCACGCACTTCAAGGCATGGACGCTCTACTCGGTGCTCAAGACGGACATCTTCGCCCGTGCGCTGCCCTGGTCGCGACTCGTCCTCGAGGGCGGGGGCGCGCCGAATGATCTCAATCTGAAGCGGGGGCAGCGGCTCAGCGGGTTGCTCGTGCTGCTCGCTACCGCCGCGCTGCCGCTGGCGCCGCTACACCCAAGCCTCCTGGGCCCGATCGCCATGGCCTTGGCGCTTGTGGTGGCGCTGAACTGGCCCCTGTACCGCTTTTTCCTCCGGGCGCGTGGCCTACGGTTCCTGGCCGGGGCGGTGCCGCTGCACTGGCTCTATTACCTCTACAGCAGCCTGACCTACCTCGGGGTCTGGGGTTGGGTACACGCCCGGCGTGGCCTGCGGCAGCTGGCGGGCCTGATCCCGGGCTCGCTCCCGCGAAGCGATCGAGCATGATCCGGCTGGCCTTCGTCGGATGTGGGGCCGTCACCGAGGAGGAGCACTTGCCGGCGCTTCAGGGCCTGCCCGGCGTGAGCGTTGTCGCGGCGGTGGATCCGCGCCCCGAACGGCTCCGCAAGATCTGCGACCGTTTCCAGATCCCCCGCCGATACGCTCACGTCGATGCCCTCGCCCGCGATGCCCAGGTCGACGCGGTCGGGATCTGCGTGCCGGCCGGCAGCTATGGCCAGGTAGTCCCTCCGCTGCTGGCGGCCGGCAAGCACCTCCTCGTCGAGAAACCCCCGGGGCTGGCCCTCGACGATGTGGACCAGATGATCGCCTGGGCCCGCCGCGGTCGTGCCAAGGTCATGGTGGGGTATCACATGCGGTGGCATCGTCTGGTGCGCCAGGCGAAGGCGGTCATCGACGCTGGTGTTCTGGGCGAGCTCGAGAGCATCCGGGCCGTGTGGTACGGCCCGCGGGACGACACGGATCTTCCGCCGTGGCGAGAGCGGCGCGCCCTGGGCGGAGGGGCACTCATCGAAACCGCGGTCGATCACTTCGATCTCTGGCGTTTCCTGCTCGCCAGCGATGTCGCCGAGATCTTCGCGCGAAGCCGGCCTGGGCGGCGGGACGATGAGGCGGCCGTCGTGAGCGCGGTCTTCGACAACGGGGTGCTCGGCTCGGCCGTGTTCTCCGAGAGGACCGCCGAGGACATCGAGTTCGAGGTCTGCGGCGCCGCCGGACGGCTCCGGGTTTCCTGTGTTCGCGTCGAAGGCTTGGCCTTCTATCCGGCGGGTGGCAATCCGGCCAGCCTGATGGCGCGGGCGCGCCGGATTCCGGAGGTCCTTCGGGCCCTGCCGACCGGGATGCGGAACCTGTGGACTGGCGGTGACTTCAGGAGCTCGTACCGCCACCAGTGGAGCCATTTCCTCGATGCCCTCCGAACCGACGGCCCCGTCGGCTGCACGCTCGAGGATGGCCGGGCCGCGCTCCAGACCGCGCTGGCCGCGGTCGAGTCCGCCACTGAGGGCCGTTCCGTGCGCATCAAGCAGGCCGAGCGCCATCTGATCGCGACCGGTCGGGGCGCCGCCGGCCAGCCCTCACCCGCGCCGGCCTCACCCTGATTTCATGACGAACCGCCCGGTCCACGCTGTCCCCCGTGTCACCAGCGGTCCGGTGATGCTGGACCCGGGCAACTTCACGCCGTACTACATCGATGGGCTGTGCGGCGCCTTCCACCGGCTCGGGGTCGACATCCGGGTCATCTCGGCGCCGCCGCTCTTCGAGCCGGTGGATCCCGGCGGTCAGTATCAGGTCGAGCACTGCTTCTTCCCCCTCCTGGGCGGACGCGTCGGCGGGCTGCTCCGTCACCGCACTCGACTGCGACAAATGGTGAAAGCGCTCGGTTATCCTTCCGGCCTCTGGCGAACGTGGCGCACGCTGCGTCACCGGCCGCCCAGCGTCCTCCACGTGCAGTGGGCGCTCCTGCCCCTGCTTGACGGCCTCCTCGCGCGGGCGCTCAAAGCTCGCGGCTGGCGCATCGTCCACACCGTTCACGATCCACTGCCCGGGCCGACTCGTCCGCTCGCTTCCCGACACCACCGCTGGTTTCTCTCGTGCGCCGATGCGCTGATCGTCCATACGCCGGCCCTCGCGCAGCAGGTCCTTTCTGCGTATCCAGACGCAGCCGGGCGCGTGAAGGTGATTCCGCACGGAGGAGTTCCCCAGCCACTGCCGTCGGAGACGGACCGGGTCCGTGCGCGGCAGCGGCTCGGCCTCGAGGAGGGCCGGCCCGTGCTTCTCCTCTTCGGAATGCTCAAGCCGTACAAGGGGCTGGACGATCTGCTCGCCGCGATGCCGGACATCCTCTCGCGCTTCCCTCGGTGTCTCCTCGTAGTGGCCGGCGAGGCCCTCATGTCGTTGTCGCCGATCACGGAGCTGATCGAGCGGCTCGGGCTGCGGGACTCGGTCGTCCTGCGGCCGACCTTCGTGCCCCAGGAGGAGGTCGCTTCCTACTTCACCGCCGCCGACCTGGTCGTCGTCCCGTATCGGGAGATCGCGGCGAGCGGAGTCGTGGTCACCGCGCAGGGCTACGGGCGCGCCGTCGTGGTCACGCGGGTCGGCGGCCTTCCTGAGTTCGTGGAGCCCGACTCGTGCGGGCTCGTCGTACCGCCGCGCGATCCCAAGGCGCTCGCGGCCGCGGTCTGTCGCGCCCTCGGCGATCCCGAGGAGCTGACGCGGATGGGCTATCGGGCCTGGACCCGCATCGCGCAGGACCACGACTGGATGGACGTCGCGCGCCAGACCCACGCGCTCTACGATGCGGTGAAGGCGCAGTCCTCCGAGGAGCCTGGGCCAGTGTCAGCCGGGCGCACACTGATGTTCGTCGGCGCCCATCCGGACGACGAGTCGTTCGGACCGGGAGGGACCCTGGCCAAGTACGCGGCCGACGGGGTCCGGGTCGTCTACGCGTGCGCCACCCGGGGCGAGGCCGGGGACATCGACGCCGATGGCCAGGCCCTCGGCCAGCGGCGCTGGGCGGAGCTGGAGTGCGCGGCGGCGGCGATCGGCCTGGCGACCGTGATCCACCTGGGCTACCGGGACTCGGGGATGCCAGGCTCGCCCGACAACCGACACCCGAACGCCCTCGTCGCGGCGCCTCTCGATCGGGTAGCCCGCGACATCGTCGTCGCGATCCGTCAGGTACGCCCGCAGGTGGTCATCACCTTCGATCCGATCGGGGGGTACCACCATCCAGATCACGTGGTGGTCCATCGGGCCACCGTGCGCGCCTTCGAGCAGGCCGGCCTGCCTGAGCACTGTCCCGACCTCGGCACGCCGTTCCGCGCGACCAAGCTCTACTACTGGGTGCCCTCTCGCACCATGCTCCGGCTGGGCGTGCGTGCCCTGCGTCTGGTGGGGCGGGATCCGAGCCGGGCCGGCCGGAACCGGGATGTGGATCTCGCGAGCGTCGCGGCCGTGGACTTTCCGG
>DATFUK010000224.1:0-29028 GCA_035260865.1 Candidatus Methylomirabilota bacterium
GGTCTCGCCCCTGCCCGCGCTACCTGCTCATGCTTGCGCTGATCTACCGGCTCCTCGTCCTGGTATGGTTCCTGTCGTACATGGCCGCCATCTATCTCGCCCTGCACATGATCGTGGCCCGCTTCACCCGGACGCCCAATAACCGCCTGCTCTGGTTCTTCTCCGTGATCACCGGGCCGCTCACCCGGCCGGCCCGGGCCTGGGTCTCCGCGGGCACGTCCGAGGGACGGGTGCGGCTGATCACCCTGCTCGCGCTGGTGGCCCTGTGGCTCGGCGCGCGTCTGCTGCTCAGCACCATGGGCGGCCTGGACTTCTGACCGGTCGCGAGGTCTCCTTGCTCCGCCTGGCCGGGACCAATGCGCTCGCGATCGTGACGTTCGCCCTGATCTATGCCGCGGGGGGCTCGCGCTGGCTCACCCAGGGGGGCTTTCTCGCCAGTCTCGCCGTCTTCTTCGTCTCGCTTACCGCGCTCTGGGTCTACGTCGAGCGCACCCGGCCCGGCGCCCGCGACGTCCTGAGCCGCATCGGCCGCGGGGTGCTCGCGCTGGTCGCCGTCGTCATCGGGCTCCCCGCGCTCGTGCTGGCCCCGCTCTTCGCCCTGCAGGAGATCCTGCCCCCGGACGCCGGATTCGCCGACGTCGTGCGCCCGGTCATGGTCCTCCTGCTGCTTGCGCTGGTCCTCGTGATCGCGATGAACGTGGCGGGCACCGTTGTCCTGGTCGTGTCCGGACTGCGCTCGTGGCTGTCCCGAGACCGCGGCGCCGCGTCCTAGCCGGGCCGGACCCGCCCTGGACGCCGATCTCCACGCGCTCCTCTCCCGGTTGCCGGGTTGTGCCCACCTCGACGAGTCCGCTCGGGCAGGGTCGCGCGCCGAGCAGTGGCCAGTCGGTGCCGGATCCTGACCGAGGGTGATACCGCGCCGGACTGGGTCGGGATCGTCGAGTCGGGTGTGATCCGCGTGTCCGGCGCTCGCCGGGTCACCATCTGGCCCGCGATGGCCGCTCAACTTATCCAGAGCCGAGAAGTGACACGCCCACTGACGAATTTTCCCAGTGGATGCCGGGCGTTTTGCCCCGGCGCTGTCCTCGCCATAGCCGTTGTCTAATGAATATCGGGGGTTTTCGCACGTCTTTTCCACGCAGCAGTCAGGCACAGGCTTTGCAGCTAGCTGCGCCAACCGGGCGGTCCGGGTCGCGACGATCCGGAGCCCATGGAGGAGACGATGGACGAGATCAAGAAGCGCCTGGAGCGGGAACTCAGCCACACCATGCAGCGCATCCGGCACATGGGTGGGGTCAATACGATGGAAGAGCTCGGCGGGGGACGGGGAGACAACACGTCGCTGGCCGACGAAGTGGACGTGATCCGGCTGAACGAGGATCGCGAGATGACCTTCGCCACCCGAAGCCTGCTGGTGGAGCGCGCCAACAAGCTCGCGGAAGCCCTCGAGCGGCTGCGGGGCGGGGAGTACGGTGTGTGCGAGGAGTGCGGCGAGGCGATCGCGCCCGCCCGGCTCCGTGCCATGCCGGAAGTGACCACGTGCGTGCGCTGCCAGGACCGGCTCGAGCGGATGCTGCCGCGGCTGGAGACGGTGGCCGCCACGGTCGATGCCGACGAGACCGAGGACGACTAACCGCTGATCCCTACGACCGGCCGAGCCGGGCCCGCAGCAGACCCGGCCGGTCGGTGATGATTCCGCTCACTCCCCACTCGACGAGCCGGTCCATCTGGGCCGGCTCGTTGACCGTCCAGACGTAGCAGCCGAGCCCAGCCCGCCGGATCTCGTCGAGCAGTGCCTCGGTCAGGACCTCGGCCCCCGGGCAGATCGCGCTGATCGCCTCCGGCCGGAGCAGGCTCGGGTCCAGCGGCGCCCGGGCCACCAGCGCCCCCACCGGGATCTCCCGGTTGAGCGACCGCACCCGGCCGATGGCCGCGTGATCGAAGGACTGCACGAGCACCCGGTCCACCACGTCGTAGATCTCGACCATCGAGACCACGCGCTCCTCGATGCCAGGATAGAGCGCGGAGCCACCCTTCAGCTCGATCCAGAAGCGCGCGCGCTCGCGGAAGCGCTCCAGGACCTCCTGGAGGGTCTGCACGCGCTGGCCCCGGAAGCGCCGGTCCAGCCAGCCGCCCGCGTCGAGCCGCTTGAGCTCGCGGAGCGGACGCCCGCTCACCGGGCCCGCGCCGTCGGTGGTGCGCTCCAGCGTGAAGTCGTGGATGACCACCGGCTGCTCGTCGGCCGTGAGGTGCACATCGAGCTCGATGCCGTCGGCGCCCTGCTCGAGCGCCAGCTCGAAGGCCGCGATCGTGTTCTCGGGCGCGTCGGCCGAGGCGCCGCGATGGCCGATGACGAGTGGGCGCGGGGCCGCGTCGGGCACTGTCGGTCTCAGGCCGGGCGTGGCACTATCGGGCCGTGCGCACGCCCGTGATCGACGTGGCCCGGCCGGTCATCCGGCTGGGCGCCCGCATCTACTTCCGCATCCGCTTCGAAGGCGTCCACCACGTTCCTCGCTCCGGTCCTCTCCTCATCGTGCCGAACCACGTCACGTTCGCCGACCCGGTGCTCGCGACCATCCCGGTGCGCCGGCCCGTCCACTACATGGCCTGGAACGCTCTGTTCCGGGTGCGCGGCCTCGCCTGGCTGATTCGCCGCCTCCGCGCCTTCCCGGTGGACATCGATGCCGCCGACGCGGGCGCCACCCGGGCCGCGGTGCGCCTCCTCCGCGCCGGCGAGGCGGTCATGATCTTCCCCGAGGCGGGGCGGAGCCTCGACGGCCGCGTCCAGCGCTTCCGCCTCGGCGCGTTCCGGCTGGCCTGCTCGCTCGGCGTGCCCATCATGCCCGTGACCATCATCGGCGCGCACGAGTCCTGGCCTCCCGGCCGCCGGCTCCCGCGGCCCGGCCGCCTCACGATCGTCTATCACCCGGTCATCGTGCCGCCGGAGGGGGCGGACGTGAAGGGGGCCGCGCGGGACCTTGCCCACCGCGTGCACGCGGTGGTCGCGTCCGCGCTCCCCGCGCACCAGCGCCCGGACGCGGCGCGGGACGCGCCTGCATGAGGCGCGAGCATTATACGAGCGTCCGGTGTATTCTCTCCCTCCAATGGCACGTCGTGTCGCGTCCGCCATCCTCGTCCTCCACGGCCCGAATCTCAACCTCCTCGGCACCCGCGAGCCCGCGGTCTACGGCCGCGCCACGCTCGCGGAGGTGAACCGCCTGGTCCAGCGCCACGCGGAGAGCCGCGGCGCGCGGGCGGTCTGCCGGCAGTCCAATCACGAGGGCGAGCTGGTGGACTGGATCCAGGCGGCGGCGCGCGAGGGCTTCCGTGGCATCGTCTTCAACCCGGGTGCGCTGTCGCACTACTCGCTCGCGCTCCGCGACGCGGTGGCCTCGGTGCGCGTGCCGGTGGTGGAGGTGCATCTCTCCAACATCCACGCCCGTGAGGAGTTCCGGCACCGTTCGGTCGTCGCGGCGGCCGCGGTGGGACAGATCTCGGGCTTCGGGCCCGAGAGCTACCTGCTCGGCGTGGATGCCCTCCTGGGGACCTCGCCCGCGCCCGGCGGCCGGCGGCCAGCCGCGCGGCGCCGGCCGTGAATGCGGGCGCCTTTCCTGCCGTCCTACCCCCGATCGGATAAGGGGCGCGAGGGCCACGGCCGGGTCCGGCCGTGACGCCGTCCGACACCCCGTCGAGCGAGGCTGGTCCCGCCGGGCTCCCGGAGTCCCCCGGAATCGACGAGCGCGCACTCATCCAGCGATGCATCGCTGGGGACGCCGCCGCGTTCGAGCCGCTGGTCGAGAAATACCGTCAGCGGGTGTGGCGCCTGGCCTACCAGGTGTTGCACGACCGCGAGGAGGCGTGGGACGTGGCTCAGGAGGCGTTCGTGCGGGCGTTTCATTCGCTGTCGACCTTCCGGGGGCAGTCGGCGTTCTACACCTGGCTCTTCCGGATCACCGTCAACGTGGCCACCGATCGGCACCGGCAGCGCGGCGCCCAGGCGCGGGCCTTCGGCCCGGAGCGGGTGACCGAGGAGGAATGGACCCGCAGCATGCCCGATCCGGGCCGCGGGCCGGAGCAGGAAGCCACGCGGGCCGAGCAGCGCGAGCGCATCCGTCGGGCACTCGATGCCTTGCCGCCCAAGGCCCGAACCATTATCATGCTGAGTGACGTGGAAGGCCTCTCCTATCGCGAGATTGCCGAGGTGCTGAACTGCCCGATCGGGACCGTGATGTCCCGGCTGCATAACGCCCGGAAGCGGCTCAAGGGGCTCCTGGGACCGATGCTCGCCGTGATCCTCTGGGTCGGCCTGAGCCTGGCCTGGGTCATCCCGGCCGATGCCCAGCAGATCATCCGCTTCGGGGTCCGCATCATGGAGGCCTCGAACCCCCGCCCGGCCGAGGGGCAGGGGGCGCTGAAGAATCCCGCGCCTCCCGCGCCGGAGGCGGAGACCGACGAGCGGATGAAGCGCATCCTGCCCCGGCTGCGGACGCTCTTCCGCTACACCGACTACACCACTCTCGACCGCCAGCGCGTCGAGGGGCCGCTGGGTACCCAGCAGCGATTCGCGGTGCCGGGCGAGCGGTGGCTCGAGGTCACGCCCGACCAGCTCCAGGGCGACCACGTGCGCATGCGGGTGCGGCTCCTGCGCGGCGCGCACCCCGAGGTGAATGCGGCGATCCAGGCCGCCCCGGGCGCGCCCGCGGTGCTCGGTGGCCCACCGTACGGCAGTGGCGTGCTGATCATCATCCTCTGGGCCAATCCCAACCCCGCGCCCTAGATCCCGCGTGAGCGAGCAGCGCTACCGGCAGGAACGCGCCCGCATCGAGCAGGGCCACGTCAAGTACCGCGAGAAGCTCCGTGAAGAAGGCAAGCTCTTCGTCCGCGACCGGCTGAAGCTCCTCCTCGATCCCGGCACCGAGTTTCAGGAGGACTTCCTCTTCGCGCGCAACCAGGAGGCGGATACTCCCGCCGATGGCGTCGTCACCGGAGTGGGGACGGTCGGCGGCCGCACGGTGTGCGTCATGGCCAACGACTACACGGTCAAGGCGGGCTCGTGGGGTGAGAAGACCATCCAGAAGATCGTGCGCATCCAGGAGCGCGCCCAGCGGTTGCAGGTGCCGCTGATCTACCTCGTCGACGCGGCGGGCGGGCGCATCTCCGAGCAGATCAAGATCTTCCCCGGCCGCTACCACGCGGGCCGCATCTTCTACAACGAGGTCCAGCTCTCCGGGGTGGTGCCGCAGGTCTGCGTGCTCTTCGGCCCGTCGCCCGCCGGCTCCGCCTACCTGCCCGCGCTCACCGACTGCGTGATCATGGTGGACGGCAAGGCGAGCCTCTACGTCGGGTCTCCCCGGATGGTCGAGATGGCGATCGGGGAGAAGACGACGCTCGAGGATCTGGGCGGGGCCCGGATGCACTGCACGGTGTCGGGGTGCGGCGACGTGCTCGCCGCCTCCGACGAGGAGGCGATCGAGCTGTGCCGGCGCTACCTGAGCTACCTGCCCGGCTCCTTCCGCGAACGCCCCGCGCCGGTGGAGGCGATTAGCCCGAAGCCGGGCCGCTCGGTCGAGGAGATCGTCCCCTACGACCAGCGCAAGTGGTTCGACGTGTACGAGGTGATCGACCGCGTGATCGACGCGGGCTCATTCTTCGAGATCAAGCGGCTCTTCGCCCCGGAGATCGTCGTGGGCTTCGCGCGCCTCGGCGGCCGCGCGGTAGGCCTGGTGGCCAACCAGCCCAAGGTCAAGGGCGGGGTGCTGATGGTGGACTCCTCGGACAAGGCGGCGCGGTTCATCTCCCTCTGCAACGCCTTCAACGTCCCGCTCGTGTACCTGGCCGACGTGCCGGGCTTCATGGTGGGCACGAAGGTGGAGCGCGCGGGGATCATCCGCCACGGCGCCAAGATGGTCTTCGCGACCTCGCAGGCCACCGTGCCCAAGATCTGCGTGGTCCTGCGCAAGTGCTATGGGGCGGGGCTTTACGCGATGTGCGGCCCCGCCTTCGAGCCGGACGCGGCCCTCGCGCTGCCGCAGGGGCAGGTGGCCATCATGGGGCCGGAGCCCGCCGTCAACGCGGTCTACTACAACAAGATCATGGAGCTGCCCGAGGTGGAGCGGCCGGCCTACGTCCAGCAGAAGCGCGACGAGTACGCGCGGGACGTGGACATCTACAAGCTCGCCTCCGAGATGCTGGTGGACGGTATCGTGGGCGGCTCCGAGCTGCGTGACGAGCTGATCAGGCGCCTGGGGTTCGCCCAGTCGAAGCAGCTCGAGTTCCCGCCCCGGCGCAATCCGGTCCAGCCCGTCTGATCGGCGTGTCCTCCGCGGCCCACGCATGGGCTCGCTGATCCTGGCGCTCCGCTTCCTCACCGTGATTCCGGTTCCCGGCCCGGAATCGGCGGGCCCGTCGGCCCTGGGCCGCGCGGCCTGGTGGTTCCCGGTCGTCGGCCTGATGCTGGGGGGCGCGCTGGCGCTCGCCGCGCTCGTGGTGGACGCCCTGTTCCCTCCGCTGGTCGCGGCGGCGCTCCTCTTGACCGGGTGGAAGGTGGCCACCGGCGGCATCCACCTCGATGGGCTCGCCGATTCCCTGGACGGTCTCGCGGGCCGCGACCCCGCGCGGCGGCTCGCCATCATGCGGGACAGCCGCATCGGTGTGTTCGGCGCGACCGGGCTCGTCCTGCTCTGCCTGCTCGCGGTCTCCGCGCTTGCCGCGCTCTCCCCGTCCCTCCGTCTCCGGCTCCTCGTGCTGGCACCGGTGATCGGCCGCGTGGCGCCGGTGCTCGTGGGCGCCTGGGTCGCGCCGGCCACGCCCGGCCAGGGCCTCGGGGCCGCGTTCGCGGCCGGCCTGTCGCGCTGGGCGGGGCTCGCGCACGTGGCCGCGGTCGGCGCGCTGGCCGCGTGGCTGCTCGGGATCTGCGGCGTCGCCGTCGCGGCGGTGGCGTGGACCGCGGCGCTGCTCGCGGCCGCGTTCGTGGCGCGCCGGCTCGGCGGGGTGACCGGGGACGTGCTCGGCGCGGTCGTGGAGGTGGCGGAGCTCGGCGCGCTGCTCGCGGCGGCGGCGGCCACGCACCGGGGATGGCTCTGAGCGCCACCACCGTCTGTCTCGTCCGCCATGGCAGCGTGGTCGGCGCGGAAACCCGCCGGTTCATCGGCCATCTCGACGTACCCCTCTCCCCCCTGGGCGTCGCCCAGGTCGATGCGCTGTCGCGCCGGCTGAGCGGCGTCGCCTTCGACGCGATCTACTGCAGCGACCTCGAGCGCACCCGGCACAGCGCCGAGATCCTGGCTGCGCCCCACGCTCTCATCCCGGTTCGGGATGCGGCCCTGCGCGAGTTCGCGATGGGCGACTGGGACGGGCTGACCGCGGAGCAGATCCGCGCACGCGACACCCGCGCGTTCGCGGCGTGGATGGCCGACGTGGGCCGGTTCCAGTTCCCCGGAGGCGAGAGCCTGCCGGACTTGGTGGCCCGCGCGATCCCCGCTTTCGAGGGCCTGGTGGCCCGGCACGCGGGCGGGACGATCGCGGTGGTGGCGCACGGCGGGAGCAATCGCGCGATCCTCTGCCACGCCCTCGGGCTAGGTCCCGAGCGGCTGCTCGCGCTGGGCCAGGACTACGCGGCGCTCTCCGTCCTCGAGCGGGCGGGTGGGCGCTGGACGTTGCGCCTGCTGAACCACTGCGAGCCGGTGCCGGCCGCCCCCGGATCGCCGGCGCGGCCTGACCGCGGGCCTACCGCCGCGCCGGGGTCGGCCCGAGGAGGGTCGCCAGGCTCGAGGTGAGCGCCTTCACGCTGAACGGCTTTCGCAGGGTGGGCCGGCCCGAGTGCTCGAGGAACGCCTCGGTGGCCACATCTCCCATCTCACCGGTGATGAAGATAACCCGAGCGGCCAGCGCCGGATGCTCGCGCTGCAGGCGCTCGAAGAAGGCGCGGCCGGAGGGACCCGAGAGGCGGAGATCGACCGTGATCACGTCGAACGTCAGCCCGTCCTTGACCAGGACGCGCTCGGATTGCTGGTCGGGAACGTCGCCCACTGCAGGAAGAAGACGATGGGCGCGTCGAAGAGGGCGACCGCCATGCCGGAGGCGAGCACGATGCGCTCGGAGCGCCGGCTGATCAGGAAGATCACGGTGGTGGCGATCCAGTAGAGCGTGAAGAGCGAGAGGTTGCCGGACCACGCGGGCAGCCGGAGCAGGCCGCCGAGGATCAGGAACAGCAGGAAGAACGCGGAGACGCCCCAGAAGCGGACCACGTTGCTGCGCCGGGCGTTCTTGAGGCGTTCGCGCGCCAACACGCGCTGGAGCGAATCAGGGGAGCCCTGAATCTCCTCCACGATTCGAGTATAGCTCCGGGCCGTCCGGCTCCTATCCGTCGGGTGGGCCCGGTTTTCGGATAGACTGCGTCGGGGATCGGCCCCGACTCGAACGAGCACCCCGACCGGAAGGACCAGAGAGGCGTGCGCGCATGGACGACGCGTCGGCTGACCGTGCCGCCGGCACGCTCGACCGGCGCCGGTTCCTCGCTCTCGCCGCGGGGGCGGTGGCCGGCTCGGCGGCCCCACGCCGGGCGGGGGCGCTGGAGCGGCCGATCCGCGGCGGCGTGCTGAAGCAGATCGGCGTCGACCCGCCCACCTTCGACGTTCACGCCACCGCGTCCGAGCAGACGCAGCTCGTCTCGTCCCTCGTGCGCCGCACCCTCTTCAAGGTCGTGTGCGGGGCCCGCCACGCGCCGTCGGACTTCACGCTGGCGCCGGATCTCGCGCTCAGGACCGTGATGTCCGCGGACGGCCGGACCCACACGATCACGCTGCGGCCGGGCGTCCGCTGGGAGTCGCGCCCACCCGTCAACGGGCGCGAGCTGGTCGCCGCCGACGTGAAGTACTCGCTGGAGCGCGCCCTCCGGAAGTCGCCCTACGCGGCGCTCCTGGGCCCCGTGGAGCGGATCGACGCGCCCGATCGGCGCACCGTGCGCGTTCACCTGGCGGATTCCTTCGGCCCGTTCGTCCAGAACCTGGCGGCGCCCTGGACCGCGATCCTGCCGCCGGAGGTGGAGGATCGGCTGGGCGATCTCAAGGCCGCCGAGTCCCTGGTCGGCTGCGGGCCATTCGTGCTCGAGCGATACGAGCCCGGGGTGAAGGTGGTCTTCTCGCGCAATCCCACCTACCACGCTCGCGGCCTGCCCCATCTCGACAAGGTCGAGTGGCTCTTCATCAAGGACCGCCCCACCCAGCTCGCGCTCTTCCGCGCGGGGCAGGTGGACCTGCCGGACCACGACGCCCGCATCCCGCGCACCGAGGTGGCCGCCCTCAGGAACACGAATCCCGCCTACCCGCTCGTGTCCTGGGACGGGCTGGCGGTTCGCTCCCTGGCCATGCGCACCGACCGGCCGCCCTTCAACGACGTCCGGGTGCGGCGCGCGCTCAGCCTCGCGGTGGACCGGAAGACGTGGGTGGCCGAACATCTCGTGGACGGCGACGGCGCGCAGGCTCACGGGCCGGTGCCGGGCGCCATGCGCCCGTGGAATCTGGCCGCGCCGCAGCTCGGCGAGGGCGCCCGCTATCTCGAGCACGATCCGGCGACGGCCCGGACGCTCTTGGCCGAGGCCGGCTTCCTCACGGGCCTCAAGGTCAAGTGCACGAGCTGGCCGGGCCACGGGCCCGAGTACGTGGAGGACCTCGAGCGTCTCGCGGGCCATCTCCGCCGAGCGGGCGTGGAGCTGCAGATCGTCAACGAGGACTACGGACCGTACATCCGCGGGTCGTTCCTCGGGAGGTTCGACGAGGCGAGCTGGGGGCCGTCCTCGATCTTCACCGACGTGGACGGGTATCTCTCCGGCTCATTCCGGACCGGCCAGGCCGGCAACCGCAGCCACGTCGCCGACCCGCAGCTCGACGCGATGCTCGACGCGCAGCGGCGCGTCAGGTCCTCGTCGTCACGCAAGCGGATCATCGACGAGATCCAGCGTCGCGCGGCCATGCAGGTCTTCTATGTGTACACGCCGTACGCCCGGAACGTGTCGTCGTGGGTCCCCCGAGTCCGGAATTACGGGCCCAAGAACTCCTTCGATCGGGGCGCCCAGCTCGAGGTCGTCTGGCTCGACCCGGCCTGAGGGTTCCGCCGGGCCCGTTCCGCGGCTGACGGTTCCTGTAGGTCGTCCGTCACAAGTTGTAGACCCTCGGTGCGTCCGCAGAAACAGCACCCCGAGTAGCCAAGCAATAAGCCAGGTATTTCAGTAATTTGCGGTCTGAATTCCGGGACCACGGCAGGCCCTGACGGCTGGCACCTGTCTTGCTCCTGTCCCTCGCCGGACACATGGAGGTCATGACCATGCATGCGTTGAGCCGCTTGAAGAGTCGCCCCCGAGAGGCCGGGTTCACCCTGGCCGAGATCCTGGTGGCCTGCGCCATCATCTCGGTGGGGCTCGTCGCGGTGGCCACGGGTTTCGGCTTCGGCGTCGATGGCGTGGAAGCCGGGCGCCAGCAGTCCACCGCGGTGTTCCTCGCCGAGCAGCGCATCGAGCAGGCCAAGGAGCTCGCCATGCGCCAGACCGGCTTGGTCCAGCTCACCGTGGCCAACCTCCCGGCCGCCGAAGGCTACGGCACGATCACCGGCGCCCCGCCCAGCTACCGGCGCACCACCACGATCACCACCAATCCGGGCGGCACCACCGGCGCCCGGGTCGACGTGGTCGTCTTCTACCGCCCGGTCACCGGCCGGGGCGTGCTCACCACCGAGCGGTCGGTGTCGCTGTCGATCTTCCTGGCGAATCGATGAGCCGAGGAGTCCTCATGCACAATCAGCGCGGTTTCACCCTGGCCGAGATGCTGGTGGTCTGCGCCATCGTCGGTCTCGTGATGGCGAGCCTGCTCGGCCTCGTGATGCAGGGGCAGCAGGCGTATTGGTTCGGCACCACCCAGGTCGACGGCCAGCAGACGGTACGGGTGGCCCTCGAGCGCATGGCGAAGGAGATCCGTGAGGCCGGCTACGAGCCCCTGCCCGGGGATACGGACCCGTCGTCCTGCCCGAATGCGACGACCTACCCCCTCTACACCTCGGCGGGCGCCTTGCCCTGCTTCAACTTTGTGCCGATCGCGGCCCAGACCGCGACCGCGCTCACGCTCCAGTACAACTTCGACGGCTCGACGTGCGTGGCGCCGTGCTCGCCCATCAACACCGTGGCGTTGGTCACCGATCCGATGGTGTGTCCGGCCGCGGCGTGCCGGGGCGAGCAGATCACCTACTCGCTGTCGGGAACGAACCTGCGGCGCCAGGAGAGCGTGGTGGACGCGGCCCCGGTGGTCATCGCGTCCGGCATCACCGCCCTGACCTTCACCTACCGGGACGACAACAATAACGTCACCGCGGCAACGGATCTCATCAAGGTCGTCGAGATCTCGGTGACCGCCCAGACCGCGACCCGGGGGGCGTTCGTGACGATGGTGGATCGCATTCGGCTGCGAAATCGATGAACCAAGTCATACCGCGGAGGCCAGTACCGATGAAAGCGTGGCGCAAACTGCTCGGCAATGAGCGCGGGGTGGCCCTGCCCCTCGCGATGATCCTGCTGGTGGTCCTCACGATGCTCACCCTGACGTTCATGTCCCTGGGCGCGGTCGAGCCCCAGATCGCGCGCAACCTCTCGGACGGCGCGCGGGCCCGGCAGCTCGCCGAGAGCGGCATCGAGTGGGGGATCAACCAGCTCGGGGGCAAGGACTTCAACGACACCACCTTGCTGGGCAGCGGCACGACGACCGGCGGCGTCAACTGTGGTGCGGGCATCACGTGCAAGGTGTTGGTCACCGGCCAGGCGCTTCCGGGCCTGACCACCACTGTAGGGACCTTCACAGTCACGCTACGCAACGACCTGAACACGCTGAATACCGATCAGGCGCTCATCGGAGCGGGCAACACGCTCGACACGAGCGCCACCGTGGACAACAACAAGATCGTGATCCTGAAGTCGACGGGAACGTTCAACGGGGCCAGCCGGACGATTACCGCGGTGATCCAGCGCGGCAACCTGCCGATCAACGCGGCGGTGAGCCTGCCGGGCGTCCAGGGCGACACCTATAGCCAGGCGCCTCCGTGTGCGATCAGCGTCGGTTGCTACTGGGTCGATGGACGTGACTGGAAGGACGTGGATACTTGGGGGCCGGCCGCGAGTCCCACGGGAATCGGGGCGCTCAAGTACGGCATGACCGCCGCCTCGAACGCAATCGAAACGGTTGCCGAGGCCGGCTTCGACACGCTGGCGAAGAGGGAATATCTCCACGGCTCAAACGACGGCAACGGATACACGGCGGCGACCGACGGTACCGCCCTCGCCGGAGCCGCCGGCAACGGCCGGAACACGATCGCCGACGACGCCACCCTCTCGTCGGCCATGATCTCGAAGTTTCTGACCAACCTGGCCTCGAATCCATCGACGCAGATCCTCAACAGCACCATGGCCTGCCAGTACGCCGCGTCGGGCGGTGCTCACGACAAGCCGGAGGGGCTCCAGATGGCGAGCACGGCCACGGCGAACATCGTGACCGTGACGAACAACTGCGTGGGCCCCACGCAGATCAATCAGACGGTGAACCTCGGCACCTCCACGGCGCCCGCCATGCTCTACGTGAAAGGCGAATACGATCCGAGCTCCCTCTTCCGCGGCCTCGCCGTAAGTGGCAGCAATCCCATCACGGGCTATGGCATTCTCGTGGTCGAGGACTCCGATCTCGCCATGTTCCAGACCGGCAACTTCAGATGGAACGGCATCGTCCTCGTGACCGGCCGCAACGTTTCGAGCGCGTTCCTCGAAGCCAGCAATACGGAGATCCGGGGCGCCCTCATCACCAACGAAACCAACCCCTTGGAGGCGGCTGGGTACAACGAATTCTTCGCGGGAACCAGCGGGACCATGCGGATCCTGGCCAGCAAGGAAAACATCGACCGGGCGCTCATGGCTCTCTACAACATGCGGATCTCCGCGTACCGCGAGAACTAGGTGGTGCCGCTCCTACTCCTAGTTGCGGTGCTGCTCCTTACAGCCTGCCAGGCGTCGCCGCCCGCGCACCAAGTCACGGTACCGAGTGCTGTCTCCCCGGCGGAGCACATGCTCGCCGAGGGAGGTGCGCTCATGGCTCAAGGCAACTATGTGACGGCGGTGGAGAAGCTCCGCCAGGCTGCCGATCTAGAGCCCGGCAGCGTAGCGGTCCGCTTCGCCCTCGGCACGGCCTATTCGTTCCTCGAGAAGCGGCCGGAGGCCATCGCCCAGTTTCGCTGGGTGATGTCAAACGCTCGGGTCGAATCGACCGAGCGCGACGACGCCCGCCGCTGGCTCGTGCGAGTCGGGGCCCTGGTGGAGCCCACGCCCACGCCCGGGAAGTCCGATGTGGTCTCCAGCGACGCCACGGCCAAGAAGGTCGATCCGGCCGCGCAGGGTTCGATCTCCGGTCAGACCCAGTGGACGGGAGTTACTCCGGCCGAGCACAAGGTCCCGGTCACGATCGCGATCGTGGGGAGCGAGGACGCGACGCGCGAGTTACGACAGAGGACGCAGGTCCATCTGGGCGAGCGCTTCGAGTTCAAGGACGTTCCGGAGGGCCAGTACCGACTCATCGGCGCTTTCGCCGACAAGGTCCTCTGGGACCAGAGCGTCTCGGTCAGGGGTGGTAAGCAGACAGACGTCGCGCTGAGCCAGGTCACGAGCTCGGCGCCCGCCAACACCTTCCCGCTGCCCGCGCACTAGCCGCGGGCGCTACCGCTTCAGGCTCAGGGCATCCCCGCCGATCATCGCCGCCGCCACGGTGGCCACCAGCAGCACCAGCACGTACTCGTAGCCGCCCTCGTGGGCCCAGAACCCCTTCTTGAGGTGCACGAACACGATCGCGCCCAGCATGGCAGGCACGTTCACCAGGGCGGCCCAGCGGGTGTAGATCCCGAGCACCAGGAAAATCCCGCCCAGCCCGTGCGCCAGGATCAGGCACCACGTGGCGAGCTCGGGGAAGGGGATTCCGTTCTTTGCCTGGTAGGCGATCATGCCGGACGGGCCGAAGACGACCAACGCGAGGTAGGCGTGCATGATGTAGACGACACCCAGGATCAGCCGGAGCAGCAGTGCGCCGTAGGACGCCATTGGATCTTCCTTTCCTAGCTCTCAGGATTTGGGAACGGAATTCTCTCCGTGGGCCGCGCCCGTTCCGGGAGCGGCCGCCATCTCACCTCGCTCACGGGTCCCGGCCCACGCGCTTCAGTTCGGCCCGCGCGCCCGAAGATTCGATACGCTTCGCCGCCTCCAGTACCTGGTCGGGAGACGCGTCGCATGGAGACCACGTGCCCCGGTCATTGTTCGAGGTCCAGGCCCGAAGCGCTCTCGCGGAGCCGGGGCGCCCCCGGCCCGGCTGTCCGCCAGAAAGAGCTGGATCGCCGGCAGGCACGCCGTCCCGAGCAGCGAGATGGAGAGGACGAGCGTTCCGAGGACGACCGAGGGTTGCTCTGACCATGCGGCCCCCCGGGGGGTCAAGGCGCGCCGACACGGGCGCGCGCGAGCACGCGCGCCATGCAGCCGGCGCGTGCGTGCGTGCCATCGATGAAGTCGCTCTCGACGCACGGCACCGAGGCCGGATCGGACAGATCGTAAACGCCGGCCCGCGGGCCGGCGAGGGTGGCGAGGGCCGCGCGTGTCCGCGCCAGGCCGGCCATCGCGCCGGCGTCGCGGCGGACGCTCTCCCACACGAGCGGATGATACGGAGGCAGGTACGCGATGATCCGCACCCCGTGCGTCCGCATGTCCCGCCAGAGGGAATCCAGGCGCCGCGCGCGCTCGGCGTCCCAGGCGAACGCGCGGAGGTTGGCGTGGTGCTGCCGCACGAAGTCCAGCGCGTCGGCGCGCACCTCGTCCGGGCCCCTCGCCTCGTAGGCGGTGTCGTAGACGAGGCTGCCGTCCGCGCGCAACGCCCGCCGGCCGTCGATGCGGCGCTCGTCGACGACCTGATCGGCGAGCGCGCGCACCAGCTCGGCGCCGCGCGGCTCGCGGTCGAGGCGCAGGCGTCGCAGGTCGCCGACCGACCGCCGGAGCACCGAGAAGGACAGGAGATCCTTGAGCTGGTACCAGCGGTAGAGCACGCCGTCCGCGTGGCGCCAGCCGCCCGCCCCCTCGGTCGTCTCCAGGAAGCGGGCCACGTCGTCGGCCCAGACCAGCCACCGCACCTGAGGATGCGAGGCATTGAACTCCCAGTTGTCGATGCCGAAGATCGTGACCTCCGGGATCTTGGCGCCGGCTTTCAGGGTCGACCACATCACGATGAAATCCTCGACGGTGCCGCCGGAGAGCCCGGCGTTGTAGAACTCCCCCGGCGCCGCCCCCACCATGGCCGCGGAGATCGTCATGACGCGGCTCGAGCCGAACACGACGACGCGCGGCCGCGGGATCACGGCCAGCCGCGCCTTCTGGAAGCGGCGCTCGTCGGTGTCGCGATAGCCGAGCAACGCCTGGCCGGGCGCGAAACCGGCGGCGGCCAGCTCGATGCGCGCCTCGTGGCGCGCCCGGTCCCACACCGCGAGGCCGTTGACCATCGCCACCAGGCCGAGAAGAAGCGCGACGACGACGACGAACGGCCGCACTAGAACTGGAGGGAGAGGAACCTAGGTGGGTAGTTCATGAGCACGGCGGATCAGCCGGACCAGCATGGCTCCGCCGCCTTCCCCGGCGCTTAGGGCTTCCGGAACAGGATCTCGCCGAAGTAGGACTCGGCGGAGGAGCGCGTGTCGTTGGAGTCGATCGAGATCGAGACGGCTCCCACCTCTTCCGCGGGCGCCTCCCCGTAGATCTTCTTGTAGTCCTCGAGCACGTTGCGGCTCTCGGTGATCCACTTGCCGAGATCCGCCGGTCCCGAGCGGACCACCACGTAGGTCACGAGGCCCGTCTTCTCGCTCTTGAACACCGCCCCCGCGGGCGCGGTGGTATCCCAGATGTAGGAGATGATCCGCGAGCGGACCTGCGAGGGGAATCGCGGGAAGGTGACGTAGAGCTGCGCCGCCTGATCGTCGGTCGCCGACTTGCGGGCGTCGCCGCCCTTGGGGAGCGTGACCGCCTGCCAGCTCCACGTCAGGACCGGGTGGCTCTTGACGTCGACCTTGACCTCCTTGGAGACCGTCGAGCTGTCGTTGTTGCTCTTCAGGTGGAGCACCTTGCGGCCGCCCTGGGAGACGATGCGGAAGTCGTACTTGGGGCTGCCCCAGCTCTGCCCCTTCCAGCCGTCGGGGATGCCCGTCTTGCCTTCCGGCTGCTGGGCCCAGTCCTCGACGAGCACGCTGCCGGGATCGGCGGCAGAAAGCGGCCCGGTCCCCATGAGGGTCATCGTCAACAGCGTCAACCCGACTAGGAGCCCGATCGCGGCGCGGAACATGGCCGATTCAGTGTCTCACGGGGCCGTGTGCTACGGTAAAAACCAGATGTCGGACGTGCGGATCGACAAGTGGCTGTGGGCGGCGCGCTTCTTCAAGAGCCGCACGCTCGCGGCCGCCGCCTGCAACGGCGGCAAGGTGCACGTCAACGGCGACGCGGCCAAGCCGTCCAAGGCCGTGCGGCCCGGCGACATGCTGCGCGTGACCCTTCCGCGGATCCGCCGGATCGTGCGCGTGACCGCACTGGCGGAGCGGCGGGGTGCCGCCGCCGCCGCGGCGGTCCTCTACGAGGACCTCACGCCGCCTCCGCCACCACGCGAGGCCCGTCCGGGGCCGCCCGCCTACCGCCCGCCCGGCGCGGGACGTCCCACCAAGCGCGAGCGCCGTCGCATCGACCGCCTGGCCGGCGGGTAGGTCGCTCGCGGGGCGGGTTGCGCAGCCCCGACCCCTCTGCTACGGTCGGGCCGTCCATGGTGTCCGGGCGGCCCGCCGGGTGCGGGCCCCAGGGAAGGCGGTGCGAATCCGCCGCGACCCCGTCACTGTAATCGGGAACGAAACCCGCGATCGGCCACTGCTCCGGCCCCAGCCGGATCGGGAAGGCGCGGGGAGTAGGACGATCCGAGAGCCAGGAGACCTGCCCGGACGCTGCCACCCACGCCGGTCCTCGAGGGAGGACCGAGGTGACGGTCGTGCACTCCTCGCATCTCGTGCTGGGTGGCGCCCGCAGCGGCAAGAGCCGTTACGCGGTCGAGCAGGCAGCGCAGTCCGGCTCTCGCGTGGCGTTCCTGGCGACCGCGCGCGCGCTGGACGGCGACATGGCCGCGCGCATCGCGCGCCACCGGGCCGCCCGCCCCGCTGGCTTCACCACCGTCGAGGAGCCGCAGGAGATTGTGGCCGCCTGCCGTCGCGCGGCGACCGCTCATGACCTGATCCTGGTGGACTGCGCCACCGTCTGGGTCGCCAACCTCATGGAGCGCGGCGACGACGACGCCGCGCTCCTCGCATCCGCCGACGACCTGGCCAAGCTCCAGCGGGAACGCGTGGTCTCCTTACTCATCGTGTCCAACGAGGTCGGCGAGGGCGTGCACCCATCCACCCCGCTCGGCCGCCGCTATCGCGACCTCCTGGGCTCCGTCAACCAGCGCCTGGCCGCCGCGGCCGATCGCGTGACCTTGATGGTGGCCGGCCTTCCCATGACCGTCAAGGATGCGGCGTCACCTCCGGCCCGCCGGGCCCCGACCCATGAAGCTCCCTAACGTCATCCCGCTCCCGGATCCCGGCGCCGAGATCGAGGCGCGCCGCCGCCTCGATCAGCTGACCAAGCCGCCCGGGAGCCTGGGGCGGCTCGAGGAGCTCGTGGTGCGGCTTTCGGGCATCACGGGCCTCTGTCCGCCGCCGCTGCGCGACCCGGTGATTTTCACCCTGGCGGGCGACCACGGCGTGGTCGCCCAGGGGGTAAGCGCCTATCCCCAGGTCGTCACCGCGCAGATGGTGGAGAACTTCCTGCGCGGCGGCGCGGCGGTCAACGTGCTTGCGCGCCATGCGGGCGCGCGGGTCGTGGTGGCGGACCTGGGGGTGGCGGGGGTGCTGCCGCGGCATCCCGATCTGCGCGACCTCAAGGTGGCGGCCGGCACCGCGGACATGACCCTCGGACCCGCGATGACGTCCGAGCAGTGCGCGCGGGCGATCGACGCCGGCATCGCGCTGGTGGAGGCCGAGCGCGCCCGCGGCGCGGACCTGATCGGCACTGGGGAGATGGGGATCGGCAACACCACGGCGGCCAGCGCGATCGTGGCCGCTCTCACCGGGGCATCGCCGGAGAGCGTCACGGGTCCCGGGACGGGCGTGGACGCCGCCGGCCGGCGCCGCAAGGTCGAGGCCATCCGGCGGGCCCTGTCCGTGAACCAGCCCGACCCGGCCGACGCGCTCGGCACGCTGGCCAAGATGGGCGGGCTCGAGATCGCCGGGCTCGTGGGCGTCATCCTGGCCGGCGCCGCCTCCCGCCTGCCGGTGGTGCTCGACGGCTTCATTGCGGGTGCCGCGGCGCTCGTGGCGGTCCGGCTCAGGCCGGAGGCACGCCGGGCGCTCCTCGCCTCGCACCGCTCGGCCGAGCCCGGACACGCCCGCGTCCTCGAGGCCCTCGGCCTCGAGCCCTACCTCGATCTCGGCCTGCGCCTGGGCGAGGGGACGGGCGCGGCCCTCTGCATCGGTCTGGCGCGGGCGGCGGTCGGCGTGCTGACCGACATGGCTACCTTCAAGTCCGCCGGGGTCTCGGATCGCCCGCACGTCCCGGGAGCGGGCACGTGATGCGCCTCGTCACCGCGCTCGCCTTGGCGGGCCTCCTGCTCCCCCAGGCGGTCACCGCGCTCACCGTCACCGACCAGACCGGGCGGCGCGTCGTCCTGCCGGCCCTGCCCGCCCGCATCGTCTCGCTCGTTCCCAGCGTGACCGAGACCGTGTTCACGATCGGCTCCCAGGATCGGCTGGTCGGCGTCACCGACTTCTGCGACTATCCGCCGGCGGCGCACCAGAAGCCCAGCATCGGCGGCATGGTCTCGCCGAGCCTCGAGGGCATCGTGGCGCTCAAGCCCGACCTCGTCGTTGCCACGCCCGCGGGCAATCGACATGAAACGTTTGATGAGCTGGGGCGGCTCAAGATCCCGGTTTACCTGGTTAATCCAGTATCCGTGCAGGGTGTTCTCGACCTGATCGGCCGGGTCGGCCGCCTGACCGATCGCGCGGAGGCGGCGGATCGTGCAGCGGCCGCGCTGCGCGAGCGCATCCAGGCGGTCTCCGCGCGCGTGGCGGGCCGGCCGCGGCCCCGCGTGCTCTACGTGCTCTGGCCCGACCCGCTCATCGTGCCCGCGCGCGGCGCCCTCGTCTCCGAGCTGATCACGCTGGCCGGCGGGGACTCGGTGACCGCGGACGGGGGGCAGGGCTACCCGCGCTACAGCATGGAGGCGGCGCTGGCCCGCAACCCCGAGGTCATCCTGATCGCCAGCCACGACGCCTCGGGCAGTCCCCTGGTGCGATCCAAGTGGGAGCGCTTCACCCAGGTCCCGGCGGTCAGCGCGGGGCGGCTCCACACGGTGGACGGCAACCTGATGCACCGCTACGGTCCACGGATCGTGGATGGTCTCGAGGTGCTGGCGCGCCTGATCCACCCCGAGGCCTTCGACAAGGCGGCGGCGCGATGAGCGGGTCCCCCTCCGCTTCTGGCGCCCGGCTCGCGGTGCTGCTGGCCGCGCTCGGCCTCGTGGTGGCCGTTGTCGCGGTCGGCGCCCTCTTTCTGGGCAGCGCGCGCGTGCCGCCCGGCGACGTGCTGGCGGTGCTCACCGGGCGCGTCAAGGGCGTGGACCAGGTGGTGGTGCTGAGCCTGCGCCTGCCCCGCATCCTGGCCGCCCTGCTCGCGGGCGGGGCGCTGGCGGTGGCGGGCGCGGGGTTCCAGGCCCTCACGCGTAACCCACTGGCCGAGCCCTCCGTGCTCGGGGTCTCGAGTGGCGCCGCGTTCGGGGTGATCGTCGCGCAGGTGTTCGGGCTGGGTGGCGGCCTCGTGGAAGCGGTCGGCATCGCGGCCTGCGCCTTCGCGGGCGCGCTGGTCGCCGGCGTGGCCGTCTACGCGATCGCCTCGCGGGGAGGCGGGCTGCCGGTGCACACGTTGCTGCTGGCCGGGGTGATCGTCGGCATCTTCTTCTCCTCGGCCATCACCGTGCTGATCTCGGTGCTGGACTTCGATCGCCTGGGCGGCGTCGTGCACTGGCTGCTCGGCAACCTCGGGCCGATCGCGCCGGCCAGCCTCGCCGTCTTCGCGGCCCTGACCGCGGTCGGGCTCTGGCTGGTCGTGGGCCAAGCGCGCCCGCTCAACCTGCTCGCGCTCGGAGAAGAAAGCGCCCAGCAGCTCGGCGTGGATGCCGAGCGCCTCAAGCGCCGCGTCTTCGCGGGCGCCGCGCTGCTGACCTCCGCGGTGGTGGCGTTCGTCGGCCCCATCGGCTTCGTGGGCCTGATCGTGCCCCAGGTCATCCGGATGCTTCTCGGGCCCGACAACCGCGTGGTGATCCCGGCGGCGGTGCTGGGCGGCGGCGCCTTCCTGCTCCTGGCCGATACCCTCGCGCGCAACGTGGTCGCACCCGCCGAGCTCTCGGTCGGGGTCATCACCGCGTTCTGCGGCGCGCCGTTCTTCATCTACCTGCTGCGCGCGCGAGCGCCCGTGGCCGGCCTGTGACGGCCGCGCTGGTCGAGTGCGAGCGGGTGGGCTTCGCCTACGCGTCCGCCGCCGCGGGGGCGTTCGCCATCCGCGATCTGTCGTTCGAGGTGAGGCCGGGGGAGACCTTCGGGGTGATCGGTCCGAACGCGTCGGGCAAGACGACGCTGGTCCGCCTGCTCTCCAAGGTCGTGGAGCCCGCGGCGGGCCGGATCCGTCTGGATGGCGCGGATGTGGCGGGCCTCTCCGGGGCGGAGGTGGCGCGGCAGGTGGCGGTGGTGCCGCAGGACGTGCCGCGCGGATTTCCGCACACGGTCGAGGAGCTGGTGCTCATGGGCCGCTACCCGCGCGCCCCGCGCCGCTTCTTCGAGAGCCCCGAGGACCGCGCCGCCGCCCGACGCGCCATGGATGCGGCGGGTGTGCTGGCGCTCCGGGCCACCCTGCTCGACCGCCTGAGCGGGGGCGAGCGCCAGCGCGTGATGCTGGCCCGGGCCCTGGCCCAGGAGCCGCGCCTGCTCGTGCTCGACGAGCCCACCGCGCACCTCGATCTGCGTTATCAGGCCGAGTGCGCGGGGCTGCTGCGGCGCCTCGGGCGCGAGGCGGGCCTGACCATCGTGCTCGTCTCGCACGACCTGGGCTTCGCGGCCGAGCTCTGCGACCGCCTGCTGCTGATGGCCGGCGGCGCGGCGGTGCGGGTGGGCCCCCCGGAGTCGGTCATCGACGAGGCGGTGCTGGAGTCCGCCTACGGCTGCCGCGTCCTGGTCGACAAGCACCCGATCAGTGGCCGCCCTACCGTCCACCTCGTCTACCCGACCGCATGAAGCAAAACGGGAGGTGATAGGAGCCAAACACAGGTAAACACAGCAAACAGATCGCAGGTCAAGGGAAGCCGGTCCCGGCCGATGTCAGGGCCGAAGCCGGCACGGTCCCGCCACTGTAAGTGGGGAGTCTCGCCCGATCCCGTGATGGGAGCCACTGGGTGCCCGAGAGGGCGCCTGGGAAGGCCGGGCCACGACGCCGATCCACGAGTCAGGAGACCTGGCTGCGATCACCGACGCCAACCCCTTTCGAGGCTAAAGGAGTGGTCGATGCGACAGCAATTCGAGTGGCTTCTGGTCCTGGCCCTGATGGCGCCCGTGGCGGCGCATGCGCAGGAGCCGAAACGTGTGGATCCGGTGCTGGTGACGGCGACCCCGGTCGAGACTCCGTCCGAGCAGCTCGGCGCCTCGGTCAGCGTGATCAACGGTCAGGACTTCCAGACCTATCACTACCCGACGCTGGACGAGGCTCTCCGCAACGTGCCCGGCGTCGAGATCCGGCGGTCCGGCGCCTACGGCAAGACGTCGAGCGTGACCATCCGCGGCGCCAATGCCAACCAGGTGCAGGTGCTGGTGGACGGCCTGCGGGTGAAGAGCCCGACGCTCGGCCAGGTGGATCTGTCCGACATCTCGCCGGACCTCATCGAGCGCATCGAGGTGATCCGGGGCGCCCAGTCCACCCTCTACGGGGCCGACGCCATTGGCGGCGTCATCAACATCATCACCCGCAAGGGCAAGGGCGGGCCGTTCCAGGCCACCATCCAGCAGGAGGTGGGCAACTACGACACCCTGGTTTCCCGCGCGACCGTCTCCGGGGCGTGGAAGATCCTGAACTACGCCCTGTCCGCCTCGCACCTCGAGAGCAACGGCCAGTCCCAGAACGACGAGACCAACGCCAACGCGCTGAGCGCCCGGGTGGGCGCCACGCTGCCCTGGGACTCGACCCTCGACTTCGTCTTCCGCTACAACAAGAACGACATCGGGGTGCCGGTGAAGGGGGTCTTCCCCGGCCCGCAGCCGATCGTGCCCATCATCAACCGCAACGCCCGCTCGCAGTCGGAGACGACCATCTTCAGCCTCGAAGGCAAGAGCCGCCCGGTGGAGTGGTGGGAGACCCGGGGCCGCCTCGCCCGGTACGAGAACAGCGCGGGCTTTCAGGATCCGGTGGACCCCGGCGTGGACTTCGACTTCGCGACCTTCTCCCAGGTCAACGTGGAGCGGCGGGAGGCGGAGTGGGTGAACTCGTTCTTCATCGGCAAGTGGAGCACGAGCAGCGTGGGGCTGGAGCACCGCCGGGAGATCGGGGAGAACAAGGGGACCTTCCGCGCGGCCACCGAGACCCAGTCCGTCTTCTTCGAGCAGCAGCTCCGCTTCTTCGATCGGCTGTTCCTGACCGGCGGCTTCCGGGTCGAGGACAACAGCGTCTTCGGCACCACCACGACCGAGCGCGGCTCGCTGTCCTTCGTGATCAAGGAGACGGGCACCCGGCTGCGGGGCAGCGCGGGCACCGGCTTCCGGGCGCCCACGTTCAACGACCTCTTCTTCCCGGGCTTCGGCAACCCGGACCTGCAGCCGGAGGAGAGCCTCTCCTACGACTTCGGGCTCGACCAGAAGCTCTGGAACAACCGGATCCGGCTCGGGCTCACCTACTTCCAGAACAACTTCAAGAACCTGATCACCTGCTGCACCCCGATTCCCACCGCGCCGTTCGGCGGGCCCTTCAACGTGGGCCGCGCCCGCAGCGCGGGCATCGAGTTCACCAGCGAGGTGGACGTGCTGCCGAACCTGGTCGCCTCGCTCAACTACACCTACACGGACTCGGAGAACCTGGCCACCGACCGCCCCCTGCCGCGGGAGCCGCGGCACCGCTGGAACGTCGGGCTCACCTGGGAGCCGATCAGCAAGCTGTCGCTCTTCACCCAGGTCCACGTGGTCAGCGAGCAGTTCGAACAGTTCGGGGAGGTGTACAACAGCGGCTACACGCGGGTGGACATCGGCGGCACCTGGCGCATCATCGAGCGCATGGGCTGGCTCCAGAAGCTCGAGCTGACCGCGCGCATCCAGAACCTGCTCAACGAAGGCTACGCGGAGGTGCGCGGGTTCCCCGCGCTCGGCATCAACGCCCTGGTGGGACTGCGGGCGTCGTTCTAGGATCAGCGCATGATCGCCGGGGTGTCCGTCGAGGTCGGGAGCGAGGCGGTGGTGGTGCGAAGCCGGGCGCCGCTCCGGGTCCTGTCCTCGGCGGTGCACCACGGCGGCTTCGCCCGCGCCCGCGCGGTCGTGAACCTGCACGTGCGCAAGCACGATCCCTGCGCGGATCCCACGGGCATGATCGAGGCGTTCGCCCGGCGGGCGGGGACGCCGGCGCCGTGGGTGGGCCTGCTCACCGGCGCGAACACGGAGCGCGCGGTGCAGGCCGAGGAGTCCGCCAACGGGGTTCACGCGCTGGCCGTCGTCACGGTGGGGCTCAGCAATCCGGTGGCCGCGGGTCTCTCGCCGGTGGCGACGTGGGTCGCGTCCACCATCAACACGATCGTGGTGGTCGACGCGGATCCGGAGCCGGCCGCGCTCGTCAACGCGGTGATCACCGCGACCGAGGTGAAGGGGCTCCTGCTGCGGGAGGCCGGCCTGCTGGCCGACGGCGGTTACGCGGCGACCGGGACCTCGACCGACGCGGTGGTGATCGCGGCGACCGGCCGCGGGCCTGTGGCGCGCTTCGGGGGGCCGGCGAGCGAGATGGGCTGGGCGGTGGCACGGGCGGTACGCGTGGCCCTCGGTCGGGCCATCACGGACTGGCAGGAGCGCCACCGGTGATCGCGCGCCTCGGAGGCGTCATCCTGTCGGTGGTGCTGCACGCGGGCCTCATCGCGCTGCTGTTGACCTGGTCCGCCTTCGACTGGATGCGCCCCGTCTTCGTGGACCTGGTGGAGGACGCCGCCGCTCCCGGCTCGCCCGCCGCGCCTTCGTCCCCCGCGCGGTCGGCCCGCCCGGCGGCCCGAATGGCCGGGGCCTCCCGGGCAGCCGCTCCCGCGGCGCCCAGGTCCGAGCCGGTCGCGCCCGCGGCTTCGCCGGCCCCGCCGCCCGTTCCCGCCCCATCGCCGGAGGAGCCCGCCGCTCCGCCGGCCCTCGCCATCGTCCCCGAGCCGGCGACCGCTCCCGCGGCAACACCGGCGCCGGCGCCGCCCGCCGGCTCATCGATGACCTCGGCCCCGCCGGATGGCCGCGGCCAGGCTTCCGAGGGCCCGGTCGCGTCGGGCCCGGGCGGCGGGACCGGCCCGCCGACGCGCGGCGATGCCGACCGCGGATCGGGAGGCGGTCCGGGCGCGCCCCTCGCGCTCGCGACGCCGGGGACGGGCGGCCCCGGCGCGGCGCCCGAGTACGGCTCATACCTCCAGCAGTTCCGCCAGCGCGTCCAGGAGAGCCTGATCTACCCGCTCGCGGCCCGCCGCCAGGGACTCGGGGGCACGGTGGAGCTGCACGTGTGGCTCGAGGC
Organism: Candidatus Methylomirabilota bacterium; assembly: GCA_035260865.1. Classification (GTDB taxonomy): domain Bacteria; phylum Methylomirabilota; class Methylomirabilia; order Rokubacteriales; family CSP1-6; genus CAMLFJ01. Next base: position 24,896 of record DATFUK010000224.1, read on the forward strand.
CACCGGGCGGGTGCGCGACGTCCAGGTCGCGCGCTCCTCCTCCCACACTGTGCTGGACGACGCCGCGGTCGAGACCATCCGCCGCCTCGGGCCCGTCCCGTTCCCCGAATCGCTCCCGCGCCGGCCGCTGCTGATCCGGATCCCGCTCGTCTACGAGCTGCGATGAGCCGATCCGCCCATCGATGACGCTGCTGGCGCTGGCGGTGGCGCTGGATCTCCTCGTCGGCGATCCGCCGAATCGCTGGCACCCGGTGGCGTGGATCGGCCGGCTCATCGCGCTCGCCCGCGCGCGGGCGCCGCGCTCGCCCGAGGACCTCGCGCTCTACGGCACCTTCCTGATCCTGATCGTGGTCGGCCTCGCCGCGGGCGGCGCGCTGATCGCGCAGGCCCTCCTGGGCGAGCTGCCCGGCCCGGCCGCGCCGCTCGCCCAAGCGTGGCTGCTCAAGTGCAGCTTCTCGCTGAGCGCGCTCTTCACCGCGGTGGAGATCGTGCGCGGGCACCTGGTGGCCGGCGATCTCGACGGGGCCCGTCGCCAGGTCGCCCGGCATCTCGTCAGCCGTGACACGACCGGGCTCGACGAGGGCGCGGTCGCCTCCGCCGCGGTCGAGTCGCTCGCCGAGAACCTCACCGACGGGGTCGTGGCGCCGCTCTGCTTCTACGTGGCGGGCGCGCTGATGGGCGGCGTCGCGGGCGGGCTGGCGCTGGCGTGGGCCTACCGCGCGGTGAACACGGCCGACGCGATGATCGGCTATCGCCGCGCCGAGCTCGAGTACCTCGGCCGGGCCACCGCGCGCGCCGACGACGCCGCCAACTACGTGCCCGCGCGGCTGGCCGGCGCGGCCCTGGTCGCGGGCGCCGGGCTCGCGCGGGAATCGGCCGCGGGGGCCGCGCGGGCGCTGCGCCGCGATGGGCGCCGCACCGAGAGCCCGAACGCGGGCCTGACCATGGCCGCGATGGCCGGTGCGCTGGGGGTCACCCTCGAGAAGCGCGGCCACTATCGCCTGGGCGATGGGCCGCCGCCCGATGTGGCCGCGATCGATCGCGCGATGCGGGTGGCGCGCTGGACGAGCGCGCTCTGCGTGGGCGTGGCCGCGCTCGCGCTGGTGGCACGCCGGTGAGCCGAGGGCGCGCTCGGGCCATCATGCTGCAGGGCACCGGCTCGCACGCCGGCAAGACGGTGCTGGTCGCGGGCCTCTGCCGGCTCCTGGCCCGTCGAGGCCTGCGCGTGCGGCCGTTCAAGTCGCAGAACATGTCGCTCAACGCCCACGTCGCGGCCGACGGCGGGGAGATGGGCTGGGCGCAGGTGATGCAGGCCGAGGCCGCGGGGGCTCCGGCCCGGGTCGAGATGAACCCGATCCTGCTCAAGCCTCGCGCGGAAGCCCGCAGCCAGGTGATCCTGCTCGGGCGGGCGCTGCGGGAGGCCGACGCCGCCGGCTACTACCGGCTCACGCCCCGGCTCTGGCCGGCGGTGCGGCGGAGCTACGAGACGCTGGCCCGCGAGGCCGACGTGGTGGTGATCGAGGGGGCGGGGAGCCCCGCCGAGCCCAACCTGATGCGCCGCGACCTCGCGAACATGCGCGTCGCGCGTCTGGCCCGCGCGCCCGTCTTGCTGGTCGGCGACATCGATCGCGGCGGCGTCTTCGCGAGCCTGCTCGGCACCATGATGCTGCTCCCGCCCGCGGACCGGCGGCGCGTGCGCGGGTTCCTCATCAACAAGTTCCGGGGCGACGCCTCGCTCCTCGCGCCCGCGGTGCGTGACCTCGTTCGCCGGACCCGCACCCCCGTCGTCGGGGTGGTGCCGTTCCTGCCGCGTCTCGGCCTGCCCGAGGAGGACTCGGTCGCGCTCGAAGCCGGCCCGCCCGCCGCCCGCGGGGGGATGCGCGTGGCGGTGGTTCGGCTGCCCCACCTCGCCAACTTCACCGACTTCGCGCCGCTCGAGGCCGAACCGGGCGTCGACCTGGTCTACGCCGAGGAGCCGGGCAGACTGGCGGGCGCGGCGCTGGTGGTCCTGCCGGGCTCCAAGGACACGATCGCGGATCTCCGCGCGCTCAAGGCGGGAGGCTTCGCGCCGGCCCTCGCGGCGCATCGCGCGCGGGGCGGCTTCGTGCTGGGCGTCTGCGGCGGATACCAGATGCTCGGCCGCGCGGTTGCCGACCCGCACGGTGTCGAGAGCGGGGGCGAGGAGACCGCGCTCGGGTGGTTGCCGGTGTGGACCACGCTCGCGCGCGAGAAGATCACCCGGCGCGTGCGCGCCCGCTGGCGGCCGGACGGGCCCGACTTCGAGGGCTACGAGATCCACGCGGGGGTGATCGCGGGAGACGGGCCCGTGCGGCCGCTCCTCGACGTGGAGGGTGAAGCCGAGGGCTGCACCTCCGCCGACGGGCGCGTGTGGGGGACGCACCTGCACGGGCTCTTCGAGTCCGGCCCGGCGCGCCGACACGTGCTCGAGTGGGCGCGCGGGGCGCCCGCCTGCGCGGAGGCGCCCGCGCCGCTCGATCATCGCGCGCTGCGCGAGGTCGCCTACGACCGCCTCGCGGACGCGCTCGCCGCCGCGCTCGATCCGAGCGTTCTGCGCGCCCTCGGCGTCTCGTAAGCGCGCGAAAATTCTTCGCTCGTCCGAAGGCCGGGGGGTATCATTCTCTATCGTCGCCGGCACGGCGGCGTTCTGTGTCTTTGAACATCACCGATCATCTGACGGACGCATTGAGGCACGCGCTCGACGCCGCCGGGTTGCCCGCACCCTCCGAGGTGCAATGGGAGATCCCGCGCGAAGCGCGGCACGGCGACTACGCGACCAACGCCGCGATGGCGCTGGCGCGCGCGGCCCGCCGCCCGCCCCGCACGATCGCGGAGGCGATGGTGGCCAACTTCCCGAAGGTCGAGGCGGTGGACCGGGTCGAGATCGCGGGCCCCGGCTTCCTGAACGTCTTCCTCTCGCCACGGTGGTGCGCCGATGGTCTCCACCGGGTGCTGGCCGCGGGCGCGGACTACGGCCGGTCCGACGCGGGGAAGGGCATCGGCGTCCTTCTCGAGTTCGTCTCGGCCAATCCGACCGGCCCGCTCGTGATCGTCAACGCGCGCGCCGCCGCGGTGGGCGACGCGCTCGCGCGCATCTTCCGCGGCCAGGGCTACCGGGTGGCGACGCAGTACTACGTCAACGACGCGGGGAACCAGTTCATGGCGCTGGCGCGCTCGGTGGACGTGCGGCTGCGGCAGGCGCTGGGCGAGGCGGCCCTACTGCCCGAGAACGCCTATCCGGGCGAGTACCTGATCGAGATGGTGGCGGAGTGGCTCGCCCGGGACCCGCAGGGCATGCGCGCGCTCGCCGCGCGGCCGGAGGCGGAGCGGATCGAGCGCCTCGGGCGCCTCGCGGTGGACGCGATGGTGGAGAGCCAGCGGCGCGTGCTCGACGCCTACGGCACCCGCTTCGATCAGTGGGCCCACGAGCAGCGCGACGTGCGCGACGCGGATCGGCCCCGGGCGGTGATCGACGCGCTCACCGCGGCGGGCCACACCTACGAGCTGGACGGCGCGCTCTGGTTCCGGTCCACCGCGTTCGGAGACGACAAGGACCGGGTGCTGCGGAAGTCGGACGGCGAGCTGACCTACTTCGCGGTGGACATCGGCTTCCACTTCTTCGAGAAGTTCCAGCGCGCCGACCACGTCATCAATTTCCTGGGGCCGGATCACCACGGCTACGTGCAGCGCATGCGGGCCGCGATGCAGGCGCTCGGCCACGCCCCCGAGCGCTTCGACGTGCTCATCGTCCAGCTCGTGACCCTGCTCCGGGACGGCCAGCCGGTGCGGATGTCCAAGCGTCGCGGCGAGTTCGTGCTGATGGAGGAGCTCCTGGAAGAGGTCGGGCGCGACGCGGCGCGGTTCACCTTCCTGACGCGGCGGCACGACAGCCCGCTCGAGTTCGACCTCGCAGTGGCGACCCGGCAGTCCTCTGATAACCCGGTGTTCTACGTGCAGTACGCCCACGCGCGGGTGGCGAGCCTCTTCCGGACCGCGGCCGAGCAGGGCCTGACGGTGCCGCCCTGGGCCGAGGTGGACTTCACCCCACTCGCGCTCGACGAGGAGCAGGCGCTCATCAAGCGGCTCCTGCAGTACCCGGAGCTGGTGGCGGGCGC
>DATFUK010000225.1:0-2727 GCA_035260865.1 Candidatus Methylomirabilota bacterium
GGTGCCCCCGCCGGCCGAGCTCGGCGCGGGTCGCCTCGGAGATCCGCGACTCGGCGTCCACGAGCCGGTCGCGATAGACGCGGATGCGCGGCGCCTCGATGGCCTCCTGCAGGTTGAGCCCGAACTCCAGGAAGTTGAGCAGCATCTGCGGCTGCGTCTGGAGGATGCCGTAGGAGCCGGGCGTGCCGATGCTCAGCGCGAAGGCCCCGTCCTGGAAGACCTGGGTCGGCGACATCATCGTGCCCGACTTGCGCCCCGGCTTGACCACGTTGGGAGACGCCGGATCGCGGTCGCTCCACTTGAGGATATTGTTCAGCACGAGCCCGGTGCCGGGCACCGCGAAACCCGACCCGAACGGCCCGCCCAGGGTCTGGGTCACCGAGACCACGTTGCCCTCGGCGTCGGCGCAGGCGAAGTGCGTCGTCTGCTCGTTCTCGAAGCGCGCCGGATGTCCCTCGCTGATCTGGCCCCCGAGCCGCTCCGGATTGTGCCGCTCGCCCTCGCTCACCGCGGCCCGGGCCGGGTCGATGCGGGCGCGCTGCGCGGCCGCGTAGGCCTTCGACACCAGGCCCTTGATCGGCACGTTCCCGGAATAGGCGTAGGCGAGCCGGTCCGCCGAGCCGATCTTGATCGCCTCGATCAGGTGGTGCAGGTAGTCGGGCGAGTTGTGTCCCCAGCCCGCCACGTCGTAGCCCTCCAGGATATTGAGCGTCTCCAGCGTCTGGAACGCGGAGAAGGGCGGCGGCACCGAGCAGACCTCGCGCCCCCGGTAGGTGATGGCCAGCGGCGGCCGCCACTCGGGCTTGAACGCGGCCAGGTCCTGCTCGGAGAGCCAGCCGCCGGCCTCCGTGACCGCGCGGGCGATCATCTTGGCGATCGGCCCGCGGTAGAAAACCTCCGCGCCACCCTCCGCGACCTGGCGGAAGGTCGCGGCCAGCTCCTTGTACGTGACGATCTTGCCCGGCCGCGGCCCGCCGTTGCCGAGGTAGAGCCGGCCCGCCTCCGCGGAGCGGCCGAGGGTGGCCCGCGCCGCCTCGAAGAAGTTCACGCCGGCGAAGGTCAGCGGCACCCCGTTCTCGGCCAGCTCGATCGCGGGCGCCAGCACGCGCGCCCGGGGCATGGTGCCGAAACGCTCGAGCGCGGCCATCCAGCCGCCCAGGTTGCCCGGCGTCGCGCAGGCCTTGGGGCCGCCCGCCAGCTCGTCCTCGGTGCAGCTCGCCGCGTCGGCCGCGAGCGGGGCGGGCCCGATGAAGTCCAGCACGTGGCGCTCCCGCGTGCGCGCCCGCGAGATGAACATGAGCCCGATGCCGCCCGCGCTCGACATGAACGGCTCGACCACGTTCAGCGTCGAGCCGACCGCCACCGCGGCGTCCACCGCGTTGCCGCCCTCCAGCAAGACGCGGATCCCGGCCATGGAGGCGAGCGGATGGGCCGAGGCGACGGCGCCGCGGGTTCCCATGACGGTGGGGCGATAGGCGTGGCGGTGCGGGGGCATGTGGTGTCCTCCGGAGATGGAGTCGTTGCCCGCATGGTAGGCTCTGGGCCGAATGGACGCAAGAAGCCCCGAGCTCGCGCGCGCCAGGTACATCTACGTCACGACATACAGCCAGGCCGGCAAGCCCGGCACCGTGCCCACCTGGCTCTGGCCCCACGAGGACGCGGTCTACTTCACGACTAAGCGCGACAGCGTCAAGGCGCGGCGGATCCGGAACAACGGGCGCGTGACCGTCCACGTCGGCACCAAGGACGGCCCCGCCTTCGAGGGGCGGGCCGAGTGGGTGGACGACCGGCCCGATCTCGAGGCGGCGCTGCTGTCCACCTACCGGTGGAAGTACTGGCTGCTGGTGCCGCTGTTCATGGGGCGCTATATCCGCCGAGGCCTGGCCGCGAAGACGAGCGTGCTGATCCGCATCACGCCCCGGACCGAGCGCGCGGCGCCTTGACCGCCCCGGTCTTTGGACGTAGCATTCAGCCAGCCATTCCCACGCGGGAGCTCGGAGAACCGGGCTGAGAGGGCAGCCGCAACGCTGCCGACCGCTACAAACCTGACCTGGGTAATGCCAGCGAAGGGAGGCCTGACATGTCGACGTCCTCTACGAAGATCTATCTCTCCGCATCCGACCCCTCGGTCCGTGTCCCATTCCGCGAGGTCGCGCTCTCGACCGGCGAAAGCATTCGCCTCTACGATACGAGCGGCCCCTACACCGACCCGGGCTTCACCGCGGACCTCAAGCAGGGGCTGCCGCCGCTGCGGCGTCACTGGATCCTCTCCCGCAACGACGTCGAGCCCGGCGCGGGCGGCCGCTGGGGCCTGCGAGCCAAGCCCGGTCAGCGCGTGACCCAGATGCACTACGCGCGGCGCGGCGAGATCACCCCCGAGATGGAGTTCGTGGCCCTGCGCGAGGGCATGAGCGCCGAGATCGTCCGCGACGAGGTGGCCCGCGGCCGCGCCATCATCCCCTCCAACATCAACCATCCGGAGTCGGAGCCGATGATCATCGGCCGCCGCTTCCTGGTGAAGATCAACGCCAACATCGGCAACTCCGCGGTCTCCTCCTCGATCGAGGAGGAGGTCGAGAAGATGACGTGGGCCACCCGCTGGGGCGGCGACACCATCATGGATCTCTCCACCGGCAAGAACATCCACGAGACGCGCGAGTGGATCCTGCGCAACTCGCCGGTGCCGGTGGGCACCGTGCCCATCTACCAGGCGCTCGAGAAGGTGAA
>DATFUK010000226.1:0-3824 GCA_035260865.1 Candidatus Methylomirabilota bacterium
TCCCAACCGCTCATGCGGTCAAGTTTCTGCGGTGCGTCAATCCGCGATGGCGCGGAGCGTCCGTCTCGCCTGGCCCAGATGATCGAGCTCGTGGAGCCTGAAGATGATCGCGCAGGCCTTCCAGTCGCACTCCTCGACCCACTGCATCGCCTTGACGGTGCCGTCGGGCTGCCGGGTGTTGATCACCATGATGATGGGGGCCCGCACCGCGGTCATGTGGTCGGGTGCCTTCGCCAGCACGTCGAGCACCTCCGCGTGGAGGCGCCGCAGCTCGCCCCGCAGGTCGTCCCACCGACGCGCGGCCGGATCGGCCGACTGGAGCCCGGCCGGGATGGGGCTCACCGGCGAGTGGCGGTTCTCCAGCAGTGCGCGCATCTCCTCGAGCGCCCGCGGATGCGTCTCCACCAGGTGATCCAGGATCTCGAGCACGCTCCACTCGCCCGCGCCGGGCGAGCGGCGGGCCTGGCTCTCCGGGACGCCGTCCAGCAGGCCGTCCAGTGCGGCGAACGCATCGGCGACGCGCCCGCGGATCTGGGCGACGGGGGACTGGGTGCCCTTCTCGAGCAGGTAGGCCTTGGCTTTGGCGTGTTCGGGCGGCATCGTCATGTCGGATCTCCATTCTCGAGGTAGCGGAAGAGCACGGTCTCGGCGGCCCGGACCGCGCGCGGCAGGGTCATGACTCCACGGTCGAAGGTGACCTGGAGCGAGAGGCCGTCGAGGACGGCCAGCACCACCGCCGCGGCCTCCTGCACGTCGATCCGGCGAAACTCCCCGGCCGAGATGCCGCGGACCAAGCCCGCCCCGATGAGGCGCCGGGCGCGCGCGTAGGCCTGCCGGTTCACTGCGGCCAGCCGCCGCTCGTGGAAGGCCTCGCCCCAGAACTCGATGAACACGGTCCAGAAGTCGCGGTTGTCCACCGCGGTGCGCAGACACGCGCGGATCACCGCCCGGAGCCGCCCCCGCGCGCCGCGGGCCCGGCGCGACTCGGCGGCCACGCGATGGTCGAGGTCCACGGTCACGCGCCGGGCGGCGGCGGCCAGCATCGCGGCCTTGTCGCGGAAGTAGTAGTGGAGGATGCCCTGGCTCACCGCGGCCTCCACCGCCACCCGCTTCATGGTGAGGCCGGCGTAGCCGTCGCGGGCCAGGCACCGGATGGTGGCGCGGACGATCTGCTCGCGCCGTACCGGGGCCATGCCGAGCCGGGGGGACACGCGGGTGTGCCTCCAATGGTTTATTGATTGGTCGGTCGACCAATTATCCAAGCGAAGTATGCGATGAGACGGCGAGACGAGTCAAGCAGATGGGGGGACTACCGGACGGCGGGGCCGGTCAGCTCGTGCCGCGCCGGCGCTCCGCGGCTCGCTCGGCCTCGAGGCGGCCGCCCTCCGCGCCCGAATGATCCGCGTGCCCCATGGCCGCGGCGAGGGCCCGATGCCCGGCCTGCTCCGCGATGAGGCGGTGCATCGCCTGGCAGATGCGCCGGTAGGCCGGATGCCCCTGGGGGGCGGTCCGCAGCTCGATCACGTGCATGGCCTCGCGCGCGTTCAGCTCCATGTAAAAACGTACGCGGTAGGCCATGGCCACCGCGTAGGGGGCGACCGCGGGCGTCTCGGCGGCCAGCGCGTCGTGGAGCGCGGCGGACTCCTCCATCACGCGGGTCCACTCCGGTAGCACGCCCGCGTCACCGAGCTCGTCCGGGGTCACGTGGCCGTGGCGGGTGGAGAGCGGCTGCCACTCGATCGTGAGGAGCCGGTGCCGCTGCAGGTCGCGGAAGGCGCCGTAGTCACCCAGCACATCGAAGCGATAGACGGTGCGCTCGAAGGCGCGCCCGGGCTTGTGGCGCCGGTTCTCGCGGCGGCCCACGTAGGCCTCCAGGACCTGGCGCCGCTCCTCCGGGCCGAGCTTGCGCGCCACCGCCAGGAGCTGGTCGTCGGGCAGCCGCGAGGCCGCGTAGAGCGCGGCCGCGACCACCTTCACCTCGCCGTCCGGATCCCAGTCGGTGAGCGTGACCTCCGGCCGGGGTTCGGGCTCGATGCCGTCGAGCACGCGGGCCGCCACCGCGGCGGTGTCCAGGGCGGTCTCCGCGAGATAGCGCGACCAGACCCCCCCGCGCTCGGGACGCTCGAGGCGCTTCAGGAAGGCGGGGATGACCTTGCGCAGCTCGGCGAGCATGAGGTCGGCGTAGTCGCGAACTTCTCGCAGGGGGTGCGCGCGCATCCGGAGCAGGAGCGCCTCGTAGCCCTGACCGGTTCCGAAGATGCCCACGTTCGAGCGGGTGGCCGCGGGGAGGAGTCCGCGCAGGCTGTCCAGGGCCTTGGCCCGGATCGTCATGCGATACGCAGCGTCGGTATCCCCCGCGGGCTTGGGGAAGCGCCGCATCCAGTACTCGCGCATCGGATCGATCCAGCGCGCGTAGGTCTCGAACGCGCGGTCGAGGACCTCGACGTAGCGCGCGCGCAGCGGCTGGCCGTCGAGCTCCGCCGGCACGTGATACTTCCAGCCGCCGCCCGGCCGGTCCGTGTAGGGTACGTAGCGAGTGGACTGCTCGAGATAGGCCATGAGGCGCCCCCACTCGAGCACCTTGGTCAGAATATTGGACGCGCCCTCGCAGGCCAGGTGCACGCCGCCGAGCTGGGCGACCGAGTCGTCGCCGTACTCGCTGAACACGCGCTCGTAGAGCTGGTCGGCGCGGGTGGTCCCGATGGCGCCGGCGCCCCCGGGCCCCTCGGCCCGCTCGAGGAACTCGTCGAGGAAGAGCCGGCGCAGGGACTTGGCCGAGCGGGAGTAGCGCGCGAAGAGCGCGCCCTTGACCACCTCCGGCAGGTTGACGAGGGCGAAGACGGGGCCGTCGAGCTCGGTGAAGTAGGGTGCGAGCGCGCGCCGCTCGTCAGGGGTGAACGCGTCCACGCCCGGCATGGTAGCACCTCCTCCGCATCAAGCGGACGGCCGGTTACGCCGTCGGCGGGTCCGGTGCCATAATCCGCGCGATGCTCGCGCTTGAAGATTCGCAGACTTGCGCGGGCGTCACCGAGTCGGATGTCGTCGCGTTGTACTCCCGGCAGATCGGCGAGGAACGTCTGTGGCTGATGTGCCCAGTCGGCCGACTGACCCATCCGCGTGCTGAGTCGGTGCATCAGACTCACGAGCAGGCCGGACTTGAAGAGACCAGCAGCGAAGGCCGGATCGTTCCGAAGCGGCGTGGCCAGCCGGAAGAAGCACACGAGCCGATCTCCCTCGTCGACAACCAAATTCGGCACGACGGAAGAGCGCGCGAATCTTGGCGTGGGCCATGTCACGCGCCGCGCGGTCGATGATGGATTCGTTCCGCAGACGCCGCAGATTTTCCAGGAGCGCCTGGTCCTTGCTGTCGGCATCACGGGCGGTGGTGCGGGCAAGGATAGGTCGGCCGCGACGTCGCGAGTCGCTTCAAGGGGCTAAGGGTCGAGCACCTTCGGACGGTAGCGCGGCCGCGCTGCGCCTACTTTTCGGCCCGCAATGGGTGTAGACTCCGGCTGCCTTCTACGGGCACCCTGGTTGACGCACCCTGGCGTCAATGCTCGCGGCATGTGGCTCGACCGTTCCCCCGAGATCACCCGGAGGGCCAGATGCCAGACGAGCGCATGCTCCGCGAGAAGGCCCGCCAAGCGGTCGAACAACGCCGGCTCCCCAATCGCCCCCCGGATCGGTTGTGGGGCGGCCCGGGCGTCGGGGCGCCGTGTGCGGTGTGCGACCGCCCCGTCGAGAAAGCGGAGATGGAGTTTGAAATCCAGTTTGCCCGGGACGGGGGCACCCCCTACTTTGACGTGTTTCACGTCCACACGCGC
>DATFUK010000227.1:0-2089 GCA_035260865.1 Candidatus Methylomirabilota bacterium
AGCAGACCTTCGAGGGCGTGGACTCCTTCGTGCTCCTCGCCATTCCCCTCTTCATCCTCGCCGGCGCCCTCATGGAGACGGGCGGCATCGCGGTGCGGCTGGTGCGCCTGGCGCAGGTGCTGGTGGGCTGGATCCGCGGCGGGCTCTCCATGGCGGTGGTGGTGGCCGAATATATCTTCTCGGGCATCTCGGGCTCGACGGTGGCCGACGTCTCGGCCATCGGCTCCACCATGATCCCGCCCATGTTGCGGGCCGGCTACCGGCCGGAGCAGGCGGTGGCGGTGGTCTCCGCCGCCTCCGCGATGGGCATCCTGGTGCCGCCCTGCATCCTGATGATCGTCATCGGGTCGGTCGCGAACGTGTCGGTGGCCGCGCTGTTCGCGGCGGGCTTCGTGCCCGCGGTGGTCATCGCGCTGGCGATCATGGTCTACATCTGGTTCGACGCGCGCCGGAGCGGAATCGAGGCGCGCGAGCGCGTCACCTGGGGCGCGGTGGGCCGCGCGTTCACCGACGCGGTGATCCCGCTCGGCCTGCCCGCGATCATCTTCGGCGGCATCCTCGGCGGGGTGGTCACGCCCACCGAGGCCGCGGTGCTCGCGGTGCTCTACGCGTTCATCGTGGGCATCTTCGTCTACCGCGAGATCGCCTGGAAGGACCTGCCGCGCATCCTGGTGCACAGCGCGGTGGTGACCGCGGCGGTGTGCTTCCTGCTGGGGACCGCCGCGGTGGTGGCGTGGGTGCTCGCGGTGGAGCAGATCCCCCAGCTCCTCCTGAAAGTGATGCTGGCGGTGCCCGGCGGGAACATCGTGTTCCTGGTCCTCACCGCGGTGCTCTTCATCCTCCTGGGCGCGGTGCTGGAAGGCCTCCCCGCGGTGGTCATCCTCCTGCCCACCTTCATGCCGGTGGTCACCCGGCTCGGGATCGACGTGATCCACTACAGCACCGTAGTGGTGGCGGCGACCGGCATCGGCCTCTTCCTGCCCCCGATCGGCGTCGGGTTCTTCATCGCGTGCGGCATCGCCAACGTGCCCAGCGACCGCGCGACCCCCGCGATGATGCCGTACGTCTATATGATGTGCGTCGGGCTGCTCGTCGTCATCCTGGTGCCGTGGTTCACCCTGATCCTCCCGCGGCTGCTGGGGCTCGGCTGATCTTGCGAGCTGCGCCCGCGCCAGAGTAGGCTAGGGCGCCGAACCGGAGCCCGGCATGCACGGCTCCCAGCCCTGACAGCCAGACCAGGAGGCCCAGATGCCCGAGCTGACCCGGCGGTACATCGTCATGGCCATGGCGACCGAGGCCCCGTTCGACGTGCACGATCCGGAGGCCCCGTTCGTCCTGAAGCCGTGGAAGGACCCGGCCGCGCTGCGCGCGCTCGAGGCGTACCGGGACCACTGCTACCCGGAGCTGGCCGCCGACCTCGGCGGCTGGATCCAGGCCATCAGGAGCGGCGCGCGGATCCGCGGCGGGGTCGGGGCCCGGAACGACGCCTACGGGGCCCCGAAGGCGAAGGCCCGCAGCGCGGCCCCGGCGGCGCGACGGCCGGTTAAAGCCGCGAAGAAGAAAGTAGCCAAGAAAGTGGTGAAGAAGAAGGGAAAGCGTCGCGGGTGAGCGGACCCGATCTCGAGAGGCTGGCCGAGCTGGTCGAAGGGTCCAACCGCATCGTCGTCTTCACGGGAGCCGGCGTCAGCACCGAGTCCGGCATCCCCGACTTCCGCAGCCCGGGAGGAATCTGGGATCGGTTCGATCCCACCGAGTTCACCTTCCAGAACTTCATGGCGAGCGAGAGAGGCCGCCGCCGTTACTGGGAGCTGGGGCGCACCACTTTCCCGGTGATCCGCCGGGCCGAGCCCAACCCCGCGCACCACGCGCTGGTGACCCTGTGGCGGCTCGGGAAGCTCGACTGCGTGATCACCCAGAACATCGACAACCTCCACCAGCGGGCCGGCCTACCCGCCGACCGGGTGATCGAGCTGCACGGCAACGCGACCCGGGCCCGGTGTCTCAGCTGCGAGCGGCCGTACGACCGGGAGCGCGTGCAGGAGTGGCTGGACGCCGGGGTGGCGGTGCCGCTCTGCGATGCGCCCTGCGG
>DATFUK010000228.1:0-7531 GCA_035260865.1 Candidatus Methylomirabilota bacterium
GACGGAAGGGCCAGAACGCGACGGGTTCAGCCGGCTCACACCGACGTCGGCCATCGTCATGGTGAGGCAGGCGAAGACGGATACCACCTACGTCGTGACGTACACTTGCCTCCCCGACACCATGACAGTGCGCAATCCTCGGACGGGGGAAACAGCCACGTGCGGTCCCCCGGCCGACCGACAGCGGGATTGCGTCATGGACTTTCAGCGCCGAGGGTGGGAGCCGGTCCCCTACTAGGGCGAAGGTCAGCGGAATCACCTGGAGCCCGCGAAGGTTCCGCGTATACTGTGCCCGTAGCACCCACCGATCCCGACAACCCTACTCGACGGAGGCACGCGATGAAGCGGACCCTGGCTCTGGCCGTTCTGATGGCCCTGGCGATCCTGCCGGCGCTCTCCGTGACCGAAGCATGGGCCCGCGCGGGCGGCGGCAGCTCGAGCGGCAGCCGCGGCTCCCGCAGCTACACCGCGCCGGCGCAGCCGTCCAGCCCCGTCTCCCCGCGCCAGCCGTCCTCGCCGGCGGTCTCTCCGGCGCAACCGCGTCCGGGCTGGGGCGGCATGATGGGGGGGATGCTCGGTGGCCTCCTACTCGGCGGTCTCCTGGGTGGGTTGCTCTTCGGCGGCGGTTTCGGCAGCGGCATCGGGCTGATGGAGATCGTGATCATCGCCGGGCTGGGATGGTTCGCGTTCTCCTACATGCGGCGCCGGCAGGCGGCCGCTCCCTCGGGCTACGCGATGGCGGGCGGGGGCTACACCGGACCGGTGCCGCGCGATGACGCCGCGGTGGCCGCCCGCTATGGCTCGGGGGCCCCGGGTGGCGGCACCGCCACGCTGGAGCCTCCGACGGGCCCGTCCGACCTGGAGCGCGGCCTCGGCCACGTCCGCCAGATGGACGCGAGCTTCGATCCCCGCGCGTTCGCGGAGACCGCCTCGGACGTCTTCTTCAAGGTGCAGGGGGCGTGGACGGCGCGGGACCTCCGGAGCGTCTCGGCCAGCCTCACGCCCGAGATGCAGGCGCAGCTCCAGCGCGACTGCGACCGGCTGCGGGCCGAGCAGAAGATCAACCGGCTCGAGAACATCGCGGTCCGCAGCGCCGAGGTCACCGAGGCCTGGCAGGAGACCGGCCAGGACTATGTGACCGTGCACTTCCTGGCGAGCCTGCTCGACTACACCACCGACGAGAGCGGCGCCCGGGTGCTCGACGGCAGCCGCACCGAGCCGGTGAAGTTCGAGGAGTACTGGACCTTCGTCCGTCCCGTCGGGCCCGGCCCCTTCCGCCTGAGCGCGATCCAGCAGGCGTAGGCGGCGTCCGAGAAGGGGCCATCTGACCCCCTTCTCGAACGCCTAGGAGTGGAGCGGGCTAGAAGGCGGCGGACATGCCGCCGTCGAAGTTGATGGCGGTGCCGGTGATGTAGGCGGCGCGGTCGGAGACGAGGAAGGCGACGAGGTCGGCGAACTCCTCGGCCTCGCCCATGCGGCCCACCGGCACGCGCTTGGCCGCCTCGCGGTAGTAGCCTTCCAGATCGCCGCCCTTCGCCCGCCGCTCCCACTGCGCGCTCTTCACGAGGCCGAGGCAGATCGTGTTGACCAGGATGCGGTCGGGCGCGTACTCGTTGGCGAGCGACTTGGTCAGGTTGATGCCGGCCGCGCGGGTCACGCTGGTGGGGAGCGCGCGGGCCGCGGGGGCCTTGCCGCCCACCGTGGTCACGTTGATGATGCGCCCGCCCCCGCGCGTCTTCATCTGCGGGATCACGAGCCGGCAGAAGCGGATCGCGGCCATGAGCTTGACCTGGATGTCGGCCTCCCACGTGGCGTCGTCCACCTTCTCGAAGCTCGCCGCGGACGAGGTGCCCGCGTTGTTGACCAGGATGTCCACCCCGCCGTAGGTGCCGAGCGCCGCGCTCACCACCGCGTCCACGTCGGCGGAGCGGGTGACATCGGCGGGCAGGGCCAGGACCTGCACGCCGGTCTGGCGGCGGACGTCCTCGGCGGCGCGCTCCAGCACGTCCTTGCGGCGCGCGCAGATCACCACGTGCGCGCCCTCCCCGGCCAGGCGCATGGCGGTGGCGCGGCCGAGGCCCTCGCTGCCTCCGGTGACGATGGCGACCTTCCCGGTGAGTCCCAGATCGAGCATGGCGGTGTCCTCCCGGTCGGGACTGTAGCCGCGCCCCGTCGCGCGGTCAAGCGCGCCCGGCCCCCGGCCGCGGCGGCATGATATTGTGCTCGCCATGCGCCGGGTCCTGGTGACGGGCATGAGCGGTCTCATCGGCACCGCGGTGCGCGCCCGTCTCGAGGGACGCTGGACGCTGCGGGCGCTCAACCGCCGCCCGGTCGCGGGGGTGGAGACGCATCAGGCCGACATCGGCGACCTGGAGGCCATCGCGCCCGCGTTCCGCGACGTGGATGCGGTCGTCCACCTGGCCGCGAACGTGGCCAACGTCGAGGGCACCCCGGGATGGGAGGCGGTGCTGCGCGACAACGTGGTCGGCACCTACAACGTCTTCGAGGCGGCGCGCCGGGCCTCGGTGAAGCGGGTGATCTACGCGAGCAGCGGCGCCACCGTGAGCCGCATCGAAACCGACCTCCCCTACGCGGCGCTGGCCGCGGGCCGGTACGACGAGGTGGCCGAGTGGCCCATGCTCACTCACGAGTCGCCGCTGCGTCCGAACGGCCTCTACGGCTGCAGCAAGGTCTGGGGCGAGGCGCTCGCCCGCCACTTCGCCGACACCACCGGGATGTCCATGATCTGCCTGCGCATCGGCCACGTGAGCGCGGGGGACCGGCCGGTGAAGCCGCGCGAGTTCGCGGTCTGGTGCAGCCGGCGCGACATCGCCCAGGCGATCGAGCGCGCGCTGGCCGCGCCGGACAGCCTGCGCTTCGACGTGTTCTTCATCACCTCGGAGAACAAGTGGGGCTACCGCGACATCGAGCACGCCCGCGCGGTGCTGGGCTACGTCCCCGAGGACCGCGCCGAGGACCACCGGTAGCGGCTTGGCGAGCTGCAGCCAAAGGCGAGGCGAGCGGATATGAGGATGCCTTGAAGTTTCTCTCCTGGAACATCAACGGGCTGCGCTCCATGTGGAAGAAGGGCCTGCTCGACGTCCTGGGCGCGGAGGCCGCCGACGTGGTCTGCCTGCAGGAGACCAAGCTGCAGGCGGAGCAGGTGACCGACGAGATGCGGGAGCCGCTCGGCTACCGGAGCTACTGGAGCTTCGCCGAGCGAAAGGGCTATAGCGGCGTGGCCACCTATCTACGGGCCGAGCCCCTCGCGGCCGGCGCGCGGAGCGACTCGCCGGTGCTCGACGTCGAGGGACGGATGGTCCACACCGAGCTGCCCGACTTCCATCTCTTCAACGTCTACTTCCCGAACGGGGGCATGGGTCCCGAGCGGGTGCAGCACAAGCTCGCCTTCTACGAGGCCTTCCTGACGCTCACCGAGTCGCTGCGCAAGCGGGGCAAGGGGGTCGTGGTCTGCGGCGACGTCAACACCGCGCACACCGAGCTGGACCTGGCGCGCCCCCGGGAGAACGAGCGGACCTCGGGGTTCCTGCCCGCCGAGCGCGAGTGGGTGAGCCGCTTCATCGCGGCCGGCTATCACGACACGTTCCGGCTCTTCACCGCCGACCCGGGCCACTACACCTGGTGGGACCTCAAGACCGGATCGCGCGCCCGCAATCTCGGCTGGCGCATCGACTACTTCTTCGTCTCCGACGAGCTGCGGGCCCGGGTGCGGAGCGCCGCGATCCTGCCCCACGTGGTGGGATCGGACCACTGCCCGATCACGCTCGAGCTCGACTAGCCCCTCACCCTCCTAGCCGCTCACCCTCCTAGCCCCTCACCCTGCCCTCTCGCCAGAGGGGAGAGGGTGGTCTCGGGGCGGAGGGTGGTGGTATTCTGGCGGCCGTGACGCAGAGCACGGACCTGGCGATCATCGGCGGCGGCATCGTGGGCCTGGGCACCGCCCTGGCCATGACCGAGGCCTACCCGCGCCTGCAGGTCGTCCTGCTCGACAAGGAGCCCCAGCTCGGCTCGCACCAGACCGGCCACAACAGCGGCGTCATCCACTCCGGCATCTACTACAAGCCCGGCTCGCTCAAGGCGCGGCTCTGCGTGGACGGGGCGCGGCGCATGAAGGAGTTCTGCGACACCCACGGCATCAAGTGGGAGGGCTGCGGCAAGATCATCGTGGCCACCGACGCCGCCGAGCTGCCGCGCTTGCAGACCATCTTCGAGCGCGGCCAGGCCAACGGCCTCGCCGGCATCAAGATGCTCGCGGCCGAGGAAGTGCGCGCGTACGAGCCGAACTGCCGGGCGGTGCGCGCGATCCACGTGCCCGAGACCGGGATCGTGGACTACATGCAGGTGGTCGCGAAGATGGCCGAGCTGCTCCAGCAGCGCGGGGTCCGCATCCTCACCGGCGCCGGAGTCAGCGCGATCCGGCGCCAGGGGAGCGCGCTCGTCCTCGAGACCGCGAAGGGCGCGGTGGAGGCGAAGCACCTCGTCAACTGCGCGGGGCTGCACTCCGACCGGGTGGCCGCGATGATGGGCGTGACTCCGGAGGTGCGGATCATCCCGTTCCGCGGCGAGTACTACATGCTGCGCCCGGAGCGCCGCTCGATCGTGCGCGGGCTGATCTACCCGGTCCCGGACCCCGAGTTCCCGTTCCTGGGCGTCCACTTCACCCGCACCATCCACGGCGACGTGGAGGCGGGGCCGAACGCGGTGCTCGCCTTCGCGCGCGAGGGTTACACGCTGGGAACGGTGCGGCCGGGGGAATTCCTCGGCACGCTGGGCTACCCGGGCTTCTGGCACATGGCGCGCAAGTACTGGCGGGTGGGCGCCTTCGAGATGTACCGCTCGGCCAGCAAGGCGGCCTTCGTGCGCTCGCTGCAGAAGCTGGTGCCGGACATCGCGGCGTCCGACCTCGAGCGGGGCGGGGCGGGGGTGCGCGCGCAGGCGGTGGCCCCGGACGGGTCGCTGATCGACGACTTCAAGATCAGCGTGACGGCGGGCGCGGTGCACGTGGTGAACGCGCCCTCTCCGGGCGCGACCGCGTCGCTGGCCATCGGACGCCACGTCTCGGGTGTGGCGGCCGAGACGTTCGGTCTCGGCGCCGCGGCCTGAGCGTCCCTACTTCTTCCCGTCGTCCTCGCGCAAGCGATCTTCCGCGGCGACCAGCTGGGCGGCCAGGTCGCGGATCAGCGCGATGGCGAGCGCCGGATTCGCCCGGACGAGGTGATCGAGCCGGTTGGCGGGAATGACCATGAGCGTGACGGCGTCGGCGGCGATCGCGGTCGCCGAGCGCAGGGCATTTCGGAAGAGCGCGATCTGGCCGAGCAGCTCGCCCTTGGCGAGGGTCCTCAGCAGGCGCTCCTCGCCGCCGATCTGCTTACGGATCTCCACCCGGCCCATGTGCACCATGAACGCCTCGCCCTTGGCGTCGTCGCCCTCGCGAAAGATGACGTCACCGGGCTGGAACGTCCTCGTTGGTACTTCCCCGATCGGGCGGCTCATGGCTCCTGTCTCGGTGTAGAATGGCCCACAGTGAGCCTATGATACTGCGTTCAGTGCTGTTCGGGGCGGCCGTCGTCATGGCCTTCGCCTCGTTCCCCACCGCCGCCTCGGCCCAGAAGCCCATCACGGTCCAGGAGGCTCTTCAGCGCGCCAAGCCGGCGGTGGTGCTGGTGGTGGCCGAGGTGGCCTCCGAGGTTTCCCTCGACTGCGGATTCGGCTCCGGGTCCCAGAAGATCACCCCGCCCGTCTTCCGGGAGACCGGCACCGGGTGGTTCCTGGACGAGACCGGCTGGCTGATCACCAACGGGCACGTAGTGCAGCCGGCCCACGAGCCACCCCGCTGGCTGGCCAACCAGCAGGCCCAGCGGGCGGTGACGACGGCCTGCCTCCCCCAGATGCTCAAGAAGATGGGGCTGCAGCAGGGGGATGCGCCGGACCGCGAGGAGGCGGCCAAGCGCAAGCTGCTCGACACGGTGCTGCCCACGACCAAGGTCAACCTCCAGCCCCAGATCTTCGTGGTCACGGCCAAGGGCCGGCTCAAGGCCGAGGTCAAGAAGTACAGCCCGCCGGTGAGCGAGATGTCGGCCAAGGACCTGGCCCTCCTGAAGGTCGACGGGGAATCTTTCCCGGTGCTGCCCCTGGCCGACTCCCGCAGCGTCCAAGTCGGCGACCCGGTGCACATCCTGGGCTTCCCGGGGGTGGTGCTCACCCACGAGCTGCTCAGCAAGTCCACCATGGTGGACTCCGTCGTGACCAACGGGGCGGTGTCCGCCATCCAGGCGGACGCGAGCAACAATCCGCTCATCCAAACCGACGCCTCGGCCGCCTGGGGGAACTCGGGCGGGCCCACGGTGGACGATCGAGGCAAGGTGGTGGGGGTGCTCACCTTCGTGTCGCTGGCGCCAGGCGCGGAGGGCGCCATCGTCCAGGGCTTCAACTTCGTCATCCCGTCGGCGGCGGTCACCGACTTCCTGCGCGGTACCCCGGCGCGAGTCAACGGGCCCAGCAAGTTCAACGACGTCTGGTGGGCGGGGCTCACCGCCTTCTACGGGGAGGACTACCCGGGGGCGCTGCGCCGCTTCGAGGAGGCCGACAAGCTCCACGCGAACCTGCCGGACGTGCGGCGCAAGCTGGTGGAGGCGCGCGAGTACGTGAAGAACCCGCCGCCCAAGCCGTTCCCGTGGTTCTGGGTCGCGGTCGGGGTGACGCTGGTGAGCGCGGGCGGCTTCGGCGGCCAGTGGCTGCATCGCTGGAACAAGAATCGCTACCGGGTCCAGCCGTTCGAGGTGGTCCGCATGATCGAGGGCGGCAAATCGCCCACCATCCTCGACGCGCGCAAGTCGGACGCCTACGAGCAGCTGCCGCTCAAGATCCCTGGTTCGGTGCGGGTGGTGCCGGAGGACCTGGCCAACAGCATGGCGGGCCTGGATCTCGACCCCGCACGCCCCGTGATCGCCTACTGCTCCTGCCCGGACGAGGATACCAGCGCCCGCGTGGCGCGCGACCTCCGCAAGATGGGTTTCAAGGACGTGCGGATCCTGAAGGGCGGCATCGGCGCCTGGACCAACGCGGGTCTGCCGATCGAGACGCGCTCGGATCTCTCGCAGGTCGGGCTCGAGCTGTACAAGGCCCTGGCCGGCGGGAATTCCTGAGCCAGCCCTGGACCACCCCTCACCCTGCCCTCTCCCCTGAGGGGAGAGGGGGATGAGGAGGAGAGGCTCTCAGTAGCCCAGCGCACCGCCATCCGCCCGCGGGTCCGACGCGCCGACCAGGTCGCCGTCCTCCGGCGCCAACCAGATGCCGTGCGCGTGCCCGAAGAGGTCGTCCCACTCCCCGCCGATCACGACCTCGTGCTCGCGGGCGGTCAGCTCTGCCGCGAGCGTCGGCGGGTAGCGTCCCTCCAGGCTGAGCGCCCGTGACGCGGTTCCCCATGTGCGCCCGTAGAGCCAGCGCGGGGCCTCGATCGCGGCCTGCGGGCCGAGCCGCCGGAACAGGCGGCGGGTGAGGAGGGCGGCCT
>DATFUK010000229.1:0-3887 GCA_035260865.1 Candidatus Methylomirabilota bacterium
GCCCGTCCACAGCTTGCGCCAGATCGCGATGTGCTCCTCGAGCCGCCGCACCCGGGCCTTGTGGTTGGCCCCGCACGCGGCCCACTCGCGCTCCGCGCTGGGCAGGCTCCAGCCCACGCCCAGCCCCAGCACCAGCCGGCCCCGGGAGATCTGGTCGATGTTGGCGAGCTGCTGGGCCAGCGGGACCGGATGGCGCAGCGCCGGGAGCAGCACGGCGGTCCCGAGGCGCACCCGCGTGGTGATCCCGGCCAGGTAGGCCAGGGTCGTCAGCGCGTCGAGCCGCGGCTTGGCCACGATGCTGTCGCCCACCCAGACCGCGTCGTAGCCGGCCTGGTCGGCCCGGCGCGCCATGGTCCAGCAGCTCTCGACGGGCGGCCGCCGCGCCGATTCCATCACCACGCCACGGGTCGGGATGAGGACGCCGATTCGCATGGGCGGGAGTCTACCGCATCCCGCGCCCGCCGATCCGTGTCAGTCCGCTGACATCGGACGTCGCTCCTCCGGCTTCGCGCGCGCCCCGCAACTACCCGAACCCGCGTCAAATCAAGCGACGCGCGATGGCCCGCGACGTGCAATTGCGAATACTGCCTTGAAGACGCTGCGCGCCTCCGTCCTGCTGGCCTCCCTCGCCCGCATCGCCTCCGCCTTCTCGATCCCGCAGGCCGGCGAGTCGCTCCCCGCCTCGAGCCCCGCGTTGACCGGCGCGCCCGGGCCGGATCGCGTGCCTGGTCAGGCCCCGACGCCGGGCCAGGCCCAGATGCCCAGCCGTCCGCTGCGCCGCTCGCTGAACGCCGCGGTGGCGGAGGGCGCCTTCGCTGAAATTTTTGCAGCCTGCGCGACCGGAGCGGTCATCACCGGCTGGGCGCTCTACCTGGGCGCGAGCGCCGCGGTGATCGGCTTCCTCGGCGCGCTGCCGCTCGGCGCCCAGGTGGCGAGCCTGCCCGCCGCGTGGTTCACGAGCGCGCGCAGCCGCAAGACGGTGGCCCTCTGGGCCGTCGGAATCTCGCGCCTGACGTTCCTCCCGCTCCTCGCTCTACCGACGCTCGACGCGGCCCCGGACACCAAGCTCGACCTCTTCCTCGGCATCGTCGCGATCAGCACGGTGGCGAGCGTGATCGGCAACAGCGCGTGGGTGGCCTGGATGGGCGACCTCGTGCCGGATCGCCTGCGCGGGCGCTTCTTCGGCCGCCGCACGGTCTTCCTCAGCATCGCGGGCACCCTGACCTCGCTCGGCGCCGCGATCCTGCTCGACCGTCTCGCGCCGATCGGCTGGACCGGCGCCGCGCTCTCGGTCCTGACCGCCGCCGCCTTCCTGGCCGGCGTGGTCAGCATCGTGCTGATGCTCCGCCAGCACGAGCCCGTGCCCGCCGAGCCCGGCGTGCCGGCCTGGCACGCGCTCCGGCTCGCGCTGCGCGATCGGCGCGTGCGGCCCTTCCTCGGCTACCTCTTCGCCTGGAACGCGGCGGTCGGCATCTCGGCCAGCTTCTTCGCCTACCACATGCTGACGAACCTCCACACCGGCTTCCTGGTGGTGGCCGCCCACGGTGTCGGCGTGGCCACGGTGCGCATCGCCTCGGCCCGCTTCTGGGGTCTCGCGGTGGACCGCATCGGCGCCGGGCCGGTCGTGGTCTTCTGCTCCTTCGGCATCGCGGCGGTGCCGCTCACCTGGTTCGTCGTGACGCCGGATCGTCTCTGGCCGATCGCGCTCGACGCGATCTTCGCGGCCTTCCTCTGGTCGGGGCACAACATCGCGGCGTTCGACCTGACCATCGGGCTGGCCCCGCGCGCCTCGCGGCCGTTCTATCTCGCCGCCTTCGCGACCGCGGGCGGGCTCGGCTTCGGCCTGGCCTCGATGCTCGCCGGCCAGCTCGCCGCGCTCGTCCCGGTCCACTTCGTCCTGGCCGGCGAGGAGTGGACCAACCTGCACGTGCTCTTCCTGCTCTCCGCGGTGGGCCGCCTGGCCTCCGCCACCCTGTCGCTCCGCCTGCACGACCCGGGCGCCCGCGGCGACGTCCGCGAGCTGGTCCGCGCTCTCGCCGACCGCACCGGCCTCGGGGCGGTCCGCCCCTACCTCCCGGCGTTCGCGCGGCTCGCCCGCAGGTAGCGAGCCCCTCACCCTGCCCTCTCCCCAGAGGGGAGAGGGTTGATGGAAGTCCCTCGCCCCCCCTGAAGGGAGAGGGTTGGCGAAGACCCTCGCCCCCGGAGGGGGAGAGGGCAGGGTGAGGGGGTCTCGCGTTTGCCCGCCCTCCGCTCGCGTGGCATAGTAGCGACCCGCCCCCATGAGCGATCCGATCACCGTCCAGAAATTCGCGATCGGCCAGTCCGTCTCCCGCCTGGAGGACCCGCGCCTCGTCCAGGGGCTCGGCCGCTACTCGGACGACGTGAACCTCCCCCGCCAGGCCTACGCGGTGGTGGTGCGCTCGCCGCACGCGCACGCGCGCATCCGCTCCATCGACCCCGCCGCCGCGCTCCGCGCCCCCGGCGTGCTCGCGGTGCTCACCGGCGCCGATCTCGCCACCGACGGGCTCGGCGACCTGCCGACCGACGGCTCGCGCAAGCGCCGCAACGGCACGCCCGCCTTCCCCACCCCGCGCCCCGCGCTGATCCGCGACCGCGTCCGCCACGTGGGCGACCCGATCGCGCTCGTGGTGGCCACGAGCCCGGAAGCGGCCGCCGACGCCGCGGAGCTGGTGGCCGTCGACTACGAGCCCCTGCCCGCGGTGAGCGGCGCGGCCCGCGCCACCAGCGGCAGCGCGGCCGCGGTCTGGGACGAGGCGCCCGACAACGTGGCCTTCGTCTGGGAGGCCGGCTCGCGCGACGCGGTGACGCGGGCCTTCGCGGACGCGGCCCACGTCACGCGCCTCGACTTCGTGGTGACGCGCGTGGCCGCCGCGCCGATGGAGCCGCGCGCCGCGGTCGGCGAGTTCGACCGCCGCACCGGGCGCTACACGCTGCACACCGGCATCCAGGGCCCGCACGGCCTCCGATCCCTGCTCGCCGAGCGGATCTTCCGCGTGCCCCACGGGCAGGTCCGCGTGGTCACCAGCGAGGTCGGCGGCAGCTTCGGGATGCGCAGCGGCATCTACCCGGAGCTGGTGCTGGTGTGCTGGGCCGCGAAGCGGCTCGGCCGGCCGGTGAAGTGGACGTCGAGCCGCCGCGAGGGCTTCCTGAGCGACGAGCACGGCCGCGACAACGTGACCACCGCCGAGCTGGCGCTGGATGCCGATGGCCGCTTCCTCGGCCTGCGCGTCGCGCTGAAGGTGGACATCGGCGCCTACCTCACGCCGCGCAGCGCGGGGCCCGCGACGAACAACGTGGGCGGCCTGGCCGGCGTGTACACCACGCCCGCGATCCACATCGAGAGCACCGGCGTCTTCACCAACACCACGCCCACCGGCCCGTACCGCGGGGCCGGACGCCCGGAGGCGACGTACGCGATCGAGCGCGTCATCGACGTGGCCGCGCGCGAGCTCGGGATCGATCCGGTCGAGCTGCGCCGCCGCAATCTCATCCCGGCCTCCGCGATGCCGTTCAAGACCGGCCTCGTCTTCACCTACGACTGCGGCGACTTCGAGCGGAGCATGGCGATGGCCCTGACCCAGTCCGATCGCACGGGCTTCGAGCGGCGCCGGGCGGAGGCGCGCGCGCGGGGCAAGCTCCTGGGCCAGGGCATCGCGAACCCGATCGAGGTCGCGGGCGGCCCCTACACCGCGGTCAAACCCGACACCGCGGAGGTGCGCGTCAACCCGGACGGCTCCGTCTCGCTCTTCGCAGGCTCGACGTCGATGGGCCAGGGCAACGAGACCGCGTTCACCCAGATCGTCAGCGATCGCCTCGGCCTGCCGCCCGACCGCATCCAGGTCTTCTCCGGCGACAGCGACGCGCTA